>NZ_MWLL01000233.1 GCF_002198675.1 Kineosporia sp. R_H_3
GCCCGGGGCGGCCGGGGGCCGGGGTGGCGACGGTCGCGGCGGCCGCCGGGTTCGCCGTCCGGTTCGTCAGGACGTCCTCGAGGGCACCGATGAGCCAGTCGGCCGGCGGCCGGGTGCCCGGCTCGGCCGCGAGCGCCGTCGCGACGATGCTCCGCAGCCGCGGGTCGAGGCCCGTGAGGTCGGCGTCGCCGCGGCGGACCCGGTCGAGCACGACCTCGATCGGCCCGGTGCCGAAAGGGGCCCGGCCGGTCGCGGCGAACGCGAGCGTGCTCCCCCAGCCCCACCAGTCGGTCGCGGGCGTCACCGGGTGCCCGGCGACGACCTCGGGCGACAGGTAGCCCGGGGTGCCCATGACGAGACCGGTCATGGTGATCCGGGACTCGTCGGCCACGTGGGCGATGCCGAAGTCGATGAGCACCGGGTCGTCGTCCGGGAGCATGACGTTGGCCGGCTTGACGTCCCGGTGGACGACACCGGCGGCGTGGATCGACCGCAGGGCGTCGGCGAGCACCCGCCCGGTGTGGACGACCCGCTCGAGCGGCATCGGGCCGCGCTCGCGGACGAGGTCGTCGAGGGTGCGGCCCGGCACGAACCGGGTCACGAGGTACGGGACCGGCCCGTCGACGTCCGCGTCGAGGACCTCCGCGACCCGCGGGTGCCGGACCCGGCGCAGCGTGGCGACCTCACGGGCCAGCCGCAGGCGCGCGTCGGGGTCCGCCGCGACGTGCGCCCTGAGCACCTTGATCGCGACGGCACGGTCGTCCGGCCCGACCGCGAGGTGGACGACCCCCATGCCGCCCTCGCCGAGCCGGCTCACGAGCCGGTACGGGCCGACGGTGGAGTGGTCCCACGCGCCGCCCCCTGTCATACCGACCACGGTACGCGAGGGACCTGTGGGACCGGCGCCGCTCGCGCGCACCGGGCCCGGATCTCCGCCTGCGGTCGGACCCGCCGTCCGACCACGGTGGGACGACGCGGCGACGGGGTCCGGGGACCAGGGCGCGTAGGGGGCCATGCCTTCCCGACGCGCCGCACGGCCCCGCGGTTGCGTCAGCTCGTGATGTACGCCGTGAGCTGGTCGCGCTCGCTCTGGAGCTCCTCGATGCGGTGCTTGACGACGTCACCGATGCTCACGATGCCGACGAGGTTCTCCTCGACGACCACCGGGACGTGCCGGATCCGCTTCTCGGTCATGAGGAGCATGAGGTCGTCGACGGAGTCCTGCGGCGTCGCCGTGTGGAGGTCCACGGTCATGATCGAGCTCACCGGCCGGTCGAGGATCTCCGCGCCGTGCGCCTGGAGGTGCCGGACGACGTCCCGCTCGCTGACGATCCCGTCGAGGACCCCGGCGCCCGAGCTCACGACGAGCGCACCCACCTTGTACCGGGCCAGCGCGTCGAGCAGCGTCCGGACCGTGTCCTCGGGAGCGATGGTCACCACGAGATCGCCCTTGCGTCGCAGCACATCCGTGATCCGCATGATCCGCACCTCCGCCCGCTGTCCGAGCCCCGGCCGGGCCCGACCTTCCGTCGACGGTAACCGCTCCGGCGCGGCGTGTGAACCCCCTGCTCACAGCCTTGTGCATTCGTGCACGAACGTTTCCCGGCGGGCGCCGGACGGGAGCGTTCACACCGCCGGGGACCGCCCCGGTCAGGGCGGTCCCCGGTCGGCTGGAGGTCAGCAGGAGATCTGCAGCTCCACCGTCGCCGTGCACGTGTCGGCACCCGCCCCGCCGTCGCCGGCGTCGACCCCGGAGCCGCCGCTCATGGTGCCGTCGTTGCCGGCGACCCCGAAGAGCAGGTCGTTGCCGGCCTCGCCGTAGAGCCGGTCGGCCCCGTCGTCGCCCCAGAGCGCGTCGTTGCCGTTGCCACCCTTGACGACGTCGTTCCCGGAGTCGCCGCGGGCCCAGTCGGCGCCGTCACCGAGGTTGATCGTGTCGGCCCCGCCGCCGCCGCACACGAGGTCGTCGCCGCCCGAGGCGTTGATCGTCTGCGCCGCGGCGCCGCCGACGATCCAGTTCTTCCCGCCGGTCCCGTTGAGGACCGCCTGGTTGCCGACGACGGTCGAGTACCCCGCCGCGAGGGCCTGCGCGGCCGTCATCCCGAAGCACGTCGTCACCGCCGCGTCGGCCGGCCCGCCCGCGGCGAGCAGCCCGCCGCCGGTGAGGAGCAGGGCGGCCGCAGCGGCCCCCGCGCCCCGGCGCAGGCGCCGCCGTCCGGTCGTGCTCCGGGCCGCCCCGGCCCCGGCCTGCGCGCCCGGGGTGCGGGTCAGCGCTCGTGCGAGTGACAGCGTCATGGTCCTGCTCATCGGTCGTCCTCTCCCCGGCCGCCGCACCTGCCGCGGCGGCTGTGGCGCAGACCGTGCCGGAGGGCGCTCAGCGCGCCGTCAGCCCCGCGTCACAACGGGACCGGGGCCGAAGGGCCCGGGCCGGGCAGGCACGTGACGCTCCGTACCGACCGGGAGGGCGCATCCGCGACAGAACGGACGAGTAACACGGCTGAAACCCTTTACGTCGCCCCGTCGATCGACAAGGATGCGAGGCACCCGCAGGTTTCGCGGGGAGCACCAGCCGGGGTCGTCGAGGTGACGGCGCCGGTCACCCTCCACTCGGATCGTCCGGCACGTTCCTGCCGGTGAAGGGATTCATCAGTCATGGCTACGGTCACGTTCGACCAGGCGACCCGGCTCTACCCCGGGTCCACCAAGCCCGCCGTCGACAAGCTCGACCTGCAGATCGAGGACGGCGAGTTCCTCGTCCTCGTCGGCCCGTCCGGCTGCGGCAAGTCCACCTCGCTGCGGATGCTCGCGGGCCTCGAGGACGTCAACGAGGGTCGCATCCTCATCGGCGAGCGCGACGTCACGCAGGTCCCCCCGAAGGACCGCGACATCGCGATGGTCTTCCAGAGCTACGCGCTCTACCCGCACATGACGGTCGCCGACAACATGGGCTTCGCCCTCAAGATCGCCGGCGTCTCCAAGGACGAGATCCGCCAGCGCGTCGAGGACGCCGCCAAGATCCTCGACCTCACGCCGTACCTCGAGCGCAAGCCGAAGGCCCTCTCCGGCGGCCAGCGCCAGCGCGTCGCGATGGGCCGCGCCATCGTCCGCAAGCCGCAGGTCTTCCTCATGGACGAGCCGCTGTCGAACCTCGACGCCAAGCTCCGTGTCCAGACGCGCACGCAGATCGCCTCGCTGCAGCGGCGCCTCGGCGTCACCACGGTCTACGTCACGCACGACCAGACCGAGGCCATGACGATGGGCGACCGGGTCTGCGTCCTCAAGGACGGCCTTCTCATGCAGGTCGGCACGCCGCGCGAGCTGTACGACCACCCGAACAACGTCTTCGTCGCCGGCTTCATCGGCTCCCCCGCGATGAACCTGCTCGACCTGCCCAAGGTCGAGGGCGGCGTCCAGATCGGCGACATGGTGTGGCCGGTCGAGCGCGAGACGGTGAGCGCCGGCTCGGGCGACAAGCTCACGGTCGGCATGCGCCCGGAGGACCTCCTCCTCTCCGAGCACGGCCTGGCCGTCACGGTCGACGTCGTCGAGGAGCTCGGCGCCGACGCGTACGTCTACGGCACGCTGCGCAGCAACGACTCGGACATGCCGATCGTCGCGCGCACCGACGGCCGCTCGGTGCCGGAGAAGGGCTCGACGGTGCACTTCGCGCCCAAGCCCGAGCACGTGCACCTGTTCGACGCCGCGAACGGCCAGCGCCTCGGCTGACCTGCCGGTCCCTCGGCAGCACCCGCTCCGCAGGAAGGGCCCCGCGCACCTCGGTGCGCGGGGCCCTTCCGCGATCCCCCCGGGAACGCGCCGGGCTCAGCCTCCGCCGCTGAGGACGGCGTCGGTGAACCCGCCCTCGACGATGCCCGTGCCGTCGGTCCAGACCGCCCAGTCGACGACGTCCTCGGCGAGCAGCCGCACCGGCCGGCCGACCCGGTACTCGGGGTCGCTGTCGGCGTCCGAGCCGCAGCGGCCGACGACCCGGTCCGGGGTCTGCCAGTCCGTGACGTAGGCCCAGACGAACTCGGTGCCGTCCTCGGACTCCAGGCCGTGCTTGACGATGAGGTGCGAGCCGGCCGGGATGCCACCGTCGACGAACCGCTGCCGGGCACCGGCGAGGGTCGCGCGGGCCCGGTCGATCGCGGCATCCATCGCGGCGCCCATCGCCTCGTCGTCCGGCGCGTGCACGACCTCGTCGTCCCCGGCGCCGAAGAGGTCCGCGCAGACGGCGACCATGAACTCGCCCGCGGACGCGGCGAAGTCCAGCGGCGGCACCACCGTGAGGAAGCTGTCGGCGTCCGGGTCCGTCGCCGGGTCGAGCCGCAGCCGCAGCCGCGTCGTCCGGGTGCCGGCGGGCTTGCCGCCGTGCGCGCGGACGACGTCCTCCTCGCCGATGCCGACCTCGGCGGGCAGGGTGACGAACGCGGGGCGCTCCTCGCCGTCCCGCCCCTCCCCGCCCTCCAGCGTGTCCGCGTAGGTGCGCAGCAGCACCTGCGCCAGGCCGTTGAGCACGCTCGTCCACGGCCCGGCGAGCTGCGGCGGGACGCCCTCGGTCGCGAGCTCGGGCAGCCCGAACCGGCCCAGGCCCTTGGTGGTGAACCACAACCCCTCGGGCGTCGCGGAGTGCACGATCTGGATCCAGTCCACCGCCGCGAGCGGGCGCTCGCCGGTCGGCAGTGCGTCGAGCACCTGCTTGGCCGTCCGCAGCCGCGGGACGACGACGTCGAGCACCGGCACGTCGAGGCGCGCCGCGATCCCGCCGGCGACCGCGGCGGCACCCCACTCGTGGGCGGGCGGCCAGCCGGGCTGGTAGACGCCCGTGACGACGACGGCGTGCGACGCCTCCCGCGCGAGTGCGCGCGAGCTGTCGCTCGCGCCCATGACGGCGAGGATCTCGTCGGGCATCGGGGGCAGCTCGGCGGTGGGCCGGACGGCCAGCTCGAGGAGCGGGACGGTGAGCATGCCGCGGACGAGCCCGCCGAGCGGTTCGCCGAGGGCGTCGACGATCCGGGTGGTCAGGGCGTCGAGGTCGTCCGGCGGGCGGGACGTCGGCACGACGTAGACGGCGGAGAGGGTCTCGGGCACGGGGAGGACGATCTCGTCGGCCATGCCCGACTGTACGTCGCCCGGAGTGCGCCGGACCGTCTCAGAACGAGACGCCTCAGCGGCCGAGGAGCTCGGGGTGGTCGCGCTCGTAGTGCGCTGTGAGCGCGGCGCTGACCTCGCCCTTGCGGTGCGCGAGCGACCGGCCGCAGACCTGGCACGTGGCCATCGGCATCTGCGTGACCGTCACCGGGAAGGGCGCCCGCGCGCGGCGCCGTCGGG
>NZ_MWLL01000234.1 GCF_002198675.1 Kineosporia sp. R_H_3
TGCAGGCGTTCGCGGCCGCCGCCCGGACGGCGTCCGCGAACGCCTGCACCGTGCGGGTGCGCAGCACCGGGTCGGGCTCGAGCGCCGCGGCGACGGCCCGCGCGAGGTGCGGCGGGACGCCGTCCGGCAGCGGCGGTGCCGGCTCGCCGACGAGCCGCTGGAGATGGACGAGGTCGGTCTCGCCGGGGCGGCGCGGCTGCGGCGGGTGCCCGGCGAGCAGCGCGTAGAGCGTCGCGGCGAGGCTGAAGACGTCGGACGCCGGCGAGGCCGCCGTGTGGTCGCGCAGCACCTCGGGCGCGGCGTAGGTCGGGGTCGAGGCGGCCGACGTGACCTCGTCGGCCGACCGCACGCTGATCCCGAAGTCGGCCAGCGCCACGCCGCCGGTGCTGCTGCGGAGCACGTTCTGCGGCTTCACGTCCCGGTGCAGGACCCCGCGGTCGTGCGCCGCCCGCAGCCCTTCGGCGACGGCGAGCGCGACGGCGGCCGCCTCCCCCGGTGGCATCGGCGTCCCGGTCGGGAGGCTGCCGAGGTCGAAGTAGCCCATGACGATCCACGGCTGCCCCGACGGCGTGAGACCGCTGTCGTGGACGGGCACGATGTTCGGGTGGCCGCCGAGGGCGCCGAGCACCTCGCACTCGCGCCGGAACGCGCGCTGCAGCCGTTCGTCGTCCAGGGTGCCGTGGAAGACCTTGACCGCGACGTCCCGGCCGAAGGCCACCGACCGCGCCCGGTAGACGGTGCCCGCGGCGCCGTGGCCGACCGGGACAGCGCCGACGTACTTGTCGCCGAAGTCCACGTCCCCACCCCAGGTCGAACGGCCCAACTGGTCACTCCCGGTGCACCCGTGCCGGCAGCGGGATCACGCACAGCCACCACATCACGGCGTCGATCGCCCACGCTAGCGTCACTTGATCGCCTTGGGTGACGCCCGTAGGGTGATCCACTGCTGACGGCGCGGGGACCCATCACGATCCGCGACGAGTCGTGATCGGGGGGACATGGCAGACGGATTCGGCGTCGACACGGCCGCCGCACGGTCCGTCGCGTCCGACCTCACGACGATCCGGACGGCGCTCAACGGCTTCGGCGCGACCGTCGCGGACGGTTCCACCGGGTCACCCAAGGTCGAGGGTGCGCTCCAGCGGTTCTTCAAGGACTCCTCCGACAACCGCAAGCTCCTCGACAAGCTCCTCGAGCGCGGCATCGGCCTCATGAACGGCCTCGCCGAGGGCGCCGAGTCCCTCGACCAGGGCCTCGCCGGTGCGCTCACCACGAGCGGCGACGGTGCGGCGCCCGGCGGGGGCGCCCCGACGAGGGGGCCGCGATGACCCTCGGGACCGCCGCGCAGGCCTCGGCGGAGACGGCCCCCGCCTTCACGCTGCGGGTGCCGCCGTCCTGGTTCCGCTTCGACGCCTGGCGGGCCACCCGCACCGCGGACCTCGCGCGGATCGTCGACGCCCGGATCACCGCGCAGCCCGGCCTGCGCAGGCACCGGGCCGCGCTGCTCGCGCTCTTCCGCGAGGTCGCGGAGGACGCCCAGGCCCGCGGTGCGCTCATGTGCGCCGTCGCCGTCGACCCGGTCGCGGCGGGCGGCCCGCTGCTCGCCTCCCTCATGGTCTTCCGGACGGACGGCGACCCGCTGCGCCCGCGGCAGACCGTCGAGGAGATCGCCGCGTCGGTCACCGCGCACGAGGGCGCGGACGGCCCCGGCACCTGGCGGCGGGTCGGTCTCGTCGACCTGCCGACCGGCCCCGCCGTCCGGGTCACGTCGGTGGGCCGGCTGCAGGCGGGCCCCGCCGGTGCGGACACCGACCGGGACGCCGCCCCCGACCTCGTCGCGATGCACACCCTCGTGCCGGCGCCGGACGGCGGGGTCGTCGACGTCGTCCTCACGAGCCCGCAGGCGAGCATCGCCGACGCCCTGCTCGACCTCTTCGACGCCGTGAGCGGCACCTTCGCGTGGACCGGCCCGGCCGGCCCCGACCGCACCGACCGCACCGACCGCACCGACCCCGCACCGGGGAGCGACACCTGACAGCGGTCCGCACCCGCGGCTCCGCGCACCGATGAGAGGACGTGTCATGGCGAGCATCAACGTCACCTACGCAGAGGTCACGTCGGCGGCAGGCCGGCTGAACTCCGCGCAGCAGAACATGATGGACCAGGTCAGCCAGCTTAAGGCGATGATCGACAACCTCGTGCAGTCAGGCTTCAAGACCGAGCTCGCGTCGGGCAAGTTCGCCGCGTCGTACGACCAGTGGAACAACGGTGCGCGCAACGTCCTCGAGGGCCTCGGCGGCATGAAGTCCTTCCTCGACCAGGTCGTCGCGAAGCACCAGGAGCTCGACAGCTCGCTCGGCAGCTCGCTCGGCTGAGCGCCGGGCCGTGCCTCGTGAGGCCGGCGTGAGGGGAACGCTGTGTCCGTGACGGCCGACTGGTCGCTCGTCGACCTCGGCACCGACCCCTGCCCGGGGGACGTCGAAGGGGTGCGCGCGCTCGCGGCGCGGTTGTCCGGCTACGCGGACCTCGCGGCGTCGAACCGGGACCGGCTGCGCGCCATCGCGGCGGACGTGTCCGGCGGGCCGTTGCGCATGCGCGGCGACTACGCGGGCGCGTACGTCGAGCAGTTCGCCGAGCTGCCCGACGAGCTCGCGAAGCTGGAGAAGGCCTACCGCGGCTGCGCCGCGGCGCTGGGCCGGTTCGCCACCCGGCTCGACGAGGCGCAGGGCAAGGCGCGGACGGCGTTGCGCGCGGGCTCGGACGCGCAGGACCGGTTCTGGTGGGCGCGGCGCAGCGCGGACGCCGCGCTGCCGGCGGGCACGACGCTGCCCTGGGGCAGCCACGGGCTCAGCGTGCCGCAGGCCGACGCGGCGACGGCCGGGCTCGACGAGGCGACGCGCAGCCAGGTCCGGGCGGCGGTCGCGCGGGCGGTCTCGGCCAAGGCCGACCAGGCCCGCGCGGCCCGGTTGGCCCGGGAGGCGGCCGCCCTGCGCGGCGACGCCGAGCGGGCGTGCGTCGACGAGATCGACGACGCCCTCCACGACTCGGGGATCGCGAACAAGTCGTGGTGGCAGAAGGCCTGGGACAAGGTCAGCGCCCCGTTCCGGTCCTGGGACGACTTCGTGTCGCTCTGCGAGAAGGTCGCGCTCGTCGCGGGCGTCGTGGCGCTGTTCGTGTCGGGCCCGCTCGGCTGGGCGATCATGGCGGCGTCGCTGGCGGCCGGGGCGGTGATCCTCGCCGACAAGCTCGACAAGTACGCCAAGGGCGAGGCGTCGCTGCTCGACGTGGGTCTCGCCGTGCTCGGCGTGATCCCGTTCAAACCGGGGGCCCTCGCCGAGGGGGCCCGGGCACTCGTCCCCGCGCTGCGGGCCGGCGGCGGGAAGCTGCTCGGCGAGGGCGCGTTCGGGCTGCGGACGGCGATCCCGCACGGGCTCGAGATCGCGGGCGGCCTGCGCGGCGCGGCCCGGGACCCGGCCCTCTTCGCCCGCGGTGTGCTGTGCCGGGCCTTCAAGGCCGACCCGATCGACCTCGCGACCGGCGAGATGTTCGTCGACACGGTCGACCTGTCGCTGCCGGTCGGGCCGGGGGCGCCGCCGGTCGCCGTCCGGCGGATCCACCAGTCGTCGTACCAGGTCGGCCACCGGTTCGGGCCGGCCTGGAACACGACGCTGGACCACCGGGTCGAGGTCGACGACACCGGCGTCGCCTACACCGGCGACGACGGCCTCGTGCTGCTGTTCCCGCCCGCACCGGACGGCGTCGCGGTGGAGTGCTCCCACGGGCCGCGGCTGCTGCTGACCCGGACCGCGGTCCCCGACCCGCTCGCGGGCGTCGTCGAGACGTACTCGGTGCACGACCCGGTGTCCGGGCTCACCGAGCACTTCTCCGCCGTCGGCGGGGTGGCAGGGGTGACGGCACTGCCCGTCGTCGCGGTGTCCGACCGGGCCGGGCGGCGCACCGAGTACCGGTACGACGCCGACGGCTGGCTCACCGGGATCGTCGCGGTCGACGGCTCCGGCCGGACGGCGTACCGGGTGCGGGTCGAGACGGTCGACGGGCGGATCGCCGCGCTCGTCGTCGAGGGCCGCCCCGCTGCCGGGACCGGCGGGCCCGCCGAGGCCGACGTCGTCGTCGCCCGGTACGGGTACGACACCGCAGGCCGGCTCACCCACGTGTTCAACTCCTCCGGGACCGCGATGCGGTACGCGTACGACGACCTGGGCCGCGTCGTCCGCTGGGAGGACCGCAACGGCACCTGGTACGCGTACCGGTACGACGAGCAGGGCCGCTGCTACGCCGCCGAGGGCACCGACGGGGTGCTCCGCGCACGGATCGGCTACGACGACTCCCCCGCGGCCGACGGGACGACGTCCGCCCGGTTCACCGACTCCCTCGGCCGGACGACGGTCTTCACCGCGAACGCGGCCCACCAGCTCGTGCGGCGCGAGGACCCGCTCGGCGGTGCGTGGCTGCAGGAGTGGGACGACCGCAACCGCCTGCTCGCCGCGACCGACCCGCTCGGCCGGACCACGCGGTACGCGTACGACGAGGCCGGCCGGGCGACGTCCGTGACCCTGCCCGACGGCGCGGTCACGACCCTCGACCGCGACGGCACCGGGCTGCCCGTCACCGTGACCGACCCGATCGGCGCGACCTGGACGAGCCGCTACGACGAGGCGCGCGGGCTGCTGCTCGAGCAGACCGACCCGACCGGTGCGACGACCGCGTTCGGGTGGGACGACGCCGGGCACCTCGTCGCGGTCACCGACCCGGTGGGGGCGACGACCCGGGTGGTCTGCGACCCGGCCGGGCTGCCGCTCGAGATCGTCGACCCGACGGGTGCGACGACGTCCGTCGCCCGGGACGCCCTGGGCCGCCCGGTGGCCGTGACCGACCCGGCCGGTGCGACGACCCGGGTGATGTGGACCGTCGAGGGGCACCTGCGGGAGCGGGTCGGCCCGGACGGCGCGCGGTGGACCTGGACCTACGACGCCGAGGGCAACCTCCGCGAGGCGACCGACCCGGTCGGCGGCACGACCCGGGTCGTGCCGACCGCATGGGACCAGCCGGCCGAGGTGACGACCCCGGACGGCGCGACGACCCGGTACACGTACGACACCGAGCGCCGTCTCGTCGCGGTGACCGACCCGCTCGGCCTCACGTGGCGGTACGCCTACGACCCGCGCGGCGACCTCGTCGCCGAGACCGACTTCGACGGCCGCACGCGGAGCCTGACCCGGGACGCCGCGGGGCAGGTCGTGCGGCGCGAGAGTGCCGCCGGGGTCGTCGAGTACGAGCGGGACGCGCGCGGTGCGGTCGTCGCCGAGACGGCCGACGCGCCGTCGGGGGTCGCCGTCCGGACGACGTTCGCCTACGACGCCGCGGGCCGGCTCGTGCGGGCCGCGAACCCGGACGCCGACCTCGCGCTGGCCCGGGACGCCGTCGGCCGGGTCGTCGCCGAGACGACCACCGACCCGCTCGGCGTTCGGACACTGGCCTCGCAGCACGACCCGGCCGGGCGACGCACCGGCCGCACGACGCCGTCCGGCACCGTGTCGGGCTGGGCGTACGACGGCGCGGGCCGGCCGCTCGCGCTGACCGGGGGTTCCGATCCGTTGGTGCGCTTCGGGTACGACGCCGCGGGCCGGCCGACGAGCCGCACCCTCGGCGCGGACCCGACCGGCGCCGTCCTCGACCTGGCCTGGAACACCTCCGGCCTGCTCACCGCGCAGACCCTCACGAGCACGGCCGGCGACCCGGTGCTGCGCCGCACCTACGGGTACGCGGACGACGGCTACCTCACCCGGGTCGAGGACCTCACCGGCACGACGGTCCTCGGTCTCGACCCGCTGCGCCGGATCACCTCCGCCGCAACGGGTCCGGCCACGGAGCAGTACAGCTACGACCCGGCCGGCAACATCACCGACGCCGTGTGGCCGGGCACCGACGGTACGGACGGCACCGACCCCGACGCCGCCGAGGGCCCGCGCGGCACCCGCCAGCACACCGGCACCCGCGTCGTCCGCGCCGGCCGCACGACGTACGTCCACGACGACGCCGGCCGCCTCGTCAGCCGCCGCACCAGGCTGCTCTCCGGCGGCGCCCGCACCCACACCTACACGTGGGACGCCCACGACCGCCTCACCACGTGCACCACCCCCGACGGCACCGTGTGGCGCTACACGTACGACGCCCTGGGCCGTCGTACCGGCAAGCACCGCCTCGCCGACGACGGCACCGCCGTCGAGTCCGTCGTGTTCACCTGGGACGGCACCACGCTCGCCGAACAGAGCCGCACCATGGCCGGCACCGACCCGGTCGTCACGACCTGGGACCACGCCCCCGACGGACTCACCCCGCTGACCCAGCGCACCCGCACCGAGCGGGACCTGCCCTCGCACGACCGGGCCCCGCACGAACAGGCCTGGTACGACGAGCGGTTCCACGCGATCGTCACCGACCTCGTCGGCGCCCCGACCGACCTCGTCACTCCCGACGGAACCGTCGCGTGGTCCCGCCGGACGACGATCTGGGGCGCCCCGCTCGACGCTCCGGCCGCCGACGGGACGACCGTCACCTGCCTGCTGCTGTTCCCCGGCCAGTACACCGACGACGAGACCGGCCTGGCGTACAACTACTTCCGGCACTACGACCCCGACACGGGACGGTACGCCAGCACCGACCCGCTCGGGCTCGTCGGGTCACCGAATCCCGCGACGTACGTCGACAACCCGACTGCGTGGACCGACCCGTTGGGGCTGACGGAGTACGGCGCGGCGCTCAACGAGGTCACCCATCTCATCGGCAAGGGTGACGACCCGCTGGTCCCCGAACTGGTCAGGGACATCGAGAGTCTCTACCCCGGTCACGTCCGTGCCCAAGGCATCGAGATCATCGGGTCCGCTGGCAGCCCCTTGACCGACTTCGACATCGTGACGCGCAACGCCGTGGTTCAGGTCAAGTCGGGCACGGGCAAGGGCGCTCTCAAGCAGATGCTCACGACGAGCGCGCTCACCGACTACCCCGTCATCGCGTATCTTCCAGATGCTCGTGGTTCCGTCATCACATCGCTGGAACGCGCCGGCCTTCTCGTCACCCGCGACAAGGCAGTCTTGTTGAGCATCCTCGCTCCGTGAAGCGCTGCTAGGAGGCATCCACCGTGCGCCCCACCGTCGTTCTTCTGGTGTCCTCGGACCGCGGTGCCGCACTGCACCAGCGCATCAGGGCCTCGGGTTCGTACATCCCGGCGGACTTCATGGACCGCCTGGAGCGCGACGGCTGCCGGTTCGGGATCGATGCCTCGGGCAGCGTGATCGACGAGTTCGAGGACGACGAGCTGTCCGTCATCCGTGCCGCGCTGGGTGCGGACGCCGTCGCTGTGACAGTCGAGTACCCGGATGACGCCTGCTTGCGGAGTCTGCTTCTCGAGGTCCTCGACGGGTTCGACGGGCTGCTGGACACCAACCACGGGGCGCTGCTGCCGTTCTCGGAGGTGTTCCCGCACCTGGCCCCGGGAGACTCGTGGAGCCCGACGCGGCCGACGCCATGAGCGACGAGGGCATCCGGGTCCGGGCGACCATCCGACAGGTGCCGGTCGAAGGGGATGGCGTGGGAGTCGCGCGAGGCGTGTGCGCGGACGATCTCGCGGCGCTCTCCCGCGGGATCCGTCACGATCCCGGCGCGGCCGCACCATCAGGCCCGGCGGGCGTCGCGCCGAGCCGCGCGACGAGCACCGCGGGCAACGGGTAAGGGCGCTCCGGCGGCAGCAGCGCCGTCGCGGCGGCGAGGTCGCCGACCTGCACGAGCGCGTGCACGTCGCGTGCGAGCGGCGTGACGTCGTCGAGGCCGACGATCCACTCGCCGACGTACCGCGGGACAGCAGGACCGGACAACCCGACCTGCAGGCTGCGCCACCCGAGCGGCTGGAGGTGCAGGTCGCGCTCGGGGTCCCACTGCACGCGGACCGGGCTCGCCCGTAGCGCGGCCCGCCAGGCTTCGTGAGACGCGTGCAGTGCGGCGTCGAACTCGCTGAGACAGGCCCGCGACAGCGCGTCCTCGAAGCCGGTGCGGCTCAGCCGGACGGCGAGAACCCTTTCCTGGTCCGGCTTCTCGGCCCAGCCGCAGCGGTACATCATCCACAGGAACGACGGCTTGACCCACGTCATCCGGTCGACCTTGAACGGCGCGACGAACGTGCCGGCCGCGAGGGCCGGGTCGGCGATCCGCGGCGGGTACGCCTGGTAGACGGTGATCGTCGCCTCGTCGAAGACCGCCCGCACCTGTCGGTAGGGCGTCACGGCCGGGCCCCCTGCACCAGGGTCACCGTGCGTCCGACCGCGAGGTGACCGCGGCCGGGCGGGCCGGCGAAGAACTGGTCGGGCTCGAGCTGGAAGCCCATCTCGCGTGCGGCCGCGGGCACGGTCGGGCAGAGCAGGAACCGCGCTCCCGACGTGAAGACCTCGCCGACGACCCGGGCGAGAGCACGGCGCTGGCCCTGCACGATCGGCAGCGCGTCGCCGGCGAGCACGAGCGCGCGGCGGCCCTGCGAGCCGGGCTCGGCGATCTCGGCGAGCAGCGTCGGCTTCTCGTCCCAGTTCTCCTTCGCCGCGGTGACGACGACCTGCTCGCAGTCGTCGACGACGACCGCGTAGCGGCCGCCGGGCAGCACCGCCTCGAGGTCGGCGGCCGCCTCGCGCAGTGCCGTGTCCTCGACGGTCGTGCCGGTGACGACCCGCACGCCGGGGTCGGACGGCGGCAGCAGCGCGGCGAGGCCCGAGCGCGGCGGGCACACCGCGAGGACGCCGATCCCCTGCGCCCGGAGGCCTCGCGCGACCGTCGCGGCGACCGAGGTCCGCCCCGTGCCGGCGACGCCGGTGACGAGCAGCAGGTGCGGGCCGGCCTCGAAGAGGTCGATCCCCACCGGCTCGACGGCCGGGCCGCCGACCCCGATCGGCACCCAGGTCGCGCCGCGGCCGGCGTCGTCGAGCCCGACCGCGGCGCGCGTCTCGGACAGCGAGAGAGTCACCGGCAGCCGGGGCAGGACGACCGGCAGCCGGGCCGGGTCGAGGTCACCGCCGACGCCATGCCCCTTGGCTGCGACGAGCGCCGCCGCGACGTCCGGGACCGACACGTGCAGATGTGCACCGGTCGCGCCGTCGATGGCCCTGCCGGGCAGCACCGGCGGGGCCGCCGTCCGGGTCGGGGCGTGCGAGCGGCGCAGCTCGTCCTTGGGGAACGGCAGGAGCACGCGCTGGGTGAACAGCCCCGGCAGCTTGCCGTTGAGGATGTCCTGGCCGCCGATCGGCACGACGTGCACCCCGACGGGCGGGCCGTTCTGGATCACCTCGCGCAGCGTCTGGAGCAGCGAGGTCTCCTGGAACATCGGGTCGGCCCGGTTCTCGAAGTGCTCCCAGCCGTCGACGACGAGCACGACGAACGGGTCACGGTGCCCGGGCGGCGCCGAGAACCGGGCGACGGCGCGGCGCTGCACCTCGGCCGCGAGCCAGAGGACGAGCCGGCGCACCCGGTCCGGCTCCCCCGGCGTGACGACGCCGCCGCAGTGCGGCGCGGCCTCGAACGCCGCCAGGCCACCGGGTTCGCGCTCGAGGACGTACACGTGCGCCTCGTCGGGGCGCCACCGCGCGACGATGCCTGCGAGCAGGGCCGCGGCGACCGTCGTCCGGCCCGACTGCGGCCCGCCCGCGACGAGCAGCCGGTCGGTGCCCGCCAGGTCGAGGACGGCGGCCGGCTGCGACTGCCGGTCGGGCACGTCGACGAGCCCGAACGGGACGGCGGTCGCCGGGACCGGCTCGGTGGCCCGGGCCGGCAGGTCGGCGAGCGGGAGGAGCACGGGCAGCGCCGGCAGCAGCGGCCGGAACGGTTGCGGCGCAGCGAGATCCGCCGTCGCCTGCTCGATCGCCTCGATCGCGAGCACCTGGTCGGTCCGCTCGCCGCGCGGGCCGGTGGCGCCGGCCGGGCGGGGTTCGCCGAGCGTCGTCCAGTCGAGCAGCCGCACGTGCGCCGGCGGTGCCTGGCCGGTCGGCGGCGGGTCGCCGAGGTAGCCCGACTGGAAGAGCGTCGGCGTGCGGGTCTCGTCCTTGGTGCACAGGATCATCCCTCGGCCGCGGAGCCGGCCGGGGATCGACGCGGCGTCGGGGACGCCGAGCACCTCGACGCTGTCGGCGGGCTCGTTCTGCCGCAACGTGATCCGCAGGTCGATGTTGTTCTTCAGCTCGGGCGAGAGCTTGCCCTGGAGGGACTGGGTCGCGAGCACGAGGTGCATCCCGAGGGAGCGGCCCTTCGCGGCGACGTTGACGAGCTCGACGAGGAAGTTCGGCGACGTCTCGAGCACGCGGGCGAACTCGTCGAAGACGAGCACGAGGCGGGGCAGCGGCTCCCAGCCGGCCGAGCCCCGGGACCGCCAGTACTCGTCGATCTCGCCGCCGAAGCGCGCGAGCATCGACTCCCGGCGCCGCACCTCGGCCCGCACCGACGCGAGCACCCGCTCGGCGGCGGCGGCGTCGAAGACGTCGGCGGCGGTCTCGCCCGTCGAGCGGATGAGCGAGACGACGTGCGGGCAGTGCCGGAACGGCAGGAAGGCGCTGCCGCCCTTGAAGTCCACGAGCACGAGGTTCAGCTCGTCGGGCCGGTTCGCCAGGAGCAGCGACGTGACGAGGGTCTGGAGCAGGATGCTCTTCCCGGCGCCGGTCGCCCCGCCGAGCATCGTGTGCGGGCCCTGCCCGGCGAGGTCGACGGTCACCGGGCCTGAGGCGTCGGCACCGAGCACGACCTTCGTGCACGGGCCCGGGGAGCGCGCCCAGGCGCGCGCGACGTCGTCCGGGGTCGGGCGGGCGATCCCGAGCAGGTCGAGGAACCGCACGGGGTACGGGACGGCGCGCTCCGCGGCGGCGAGCGTGAGCCGGTCGCGCAGCGGGGACAGCGCCCGGGCCACCCGTTCGGCGTCCTCGGCGGAGATCTGCTCGGCGTGCGCGGTGACCGGCTCCTCGACGCGCGAGCGGGTCAGCCGCACGCTGCCGGTCTCGTCGACGGCGCACTCGGCGCGCATCTCGTTGAGGCTCTGCCGGTCGACGGCGATCGTGCAGACACCGACCTCCGGCCCCTCCCGCAGGACGGTCTCGATGCCGGGCAGCTTGCGCAGCGCCAGCGCCCCGTCGAGGACCACGACGACGTCCTCGCCGAACCGCGCTCCCGCCGGCCGGCCGCCGTCGAAGCTGCCGCGGGCTGCCTCCTTGCGCCGGGTCACGAGGTCGCGCAGCTCGGCGATCCGGTCCCGGCGGGTGCTGTCCGTGCTGCCGACGAGCACCGGCACCGCGCCGTCCTCGCCGGGGTCGAGGTGCGGGAGCCACGCCGTCCAGGCGAGGGCGTCCGCGCCGTCCGGGTCGGCGGTGACGACGACGAGCCGCAGGTCGGCCGGCGAGCGCAGGGTCGCGAGCTGGGCGACGAGCCAGCGTGCGGTGCCCGCGGTGGCGGCCGCCGGGCCGACGACCCCGAGCACCCCGGCGGCGCGCAGGTCGACGGTGACCGGGACGCCGCGGACGACGGGCGGGACGAAGCCCTCCCACACCTCGCCCTCGACCTCGACGGCCGCCGGCCGGCTCCCGGTGCCGACCCTGACGACGAGCCCGTCCGGGGAGTCGGCGTTGCGCGGCCAGACCCCGCGCCGGCGCCCGTTCGCGGCGAGCGTCACGTCGTGGACGTCGGGGGCGGCCGCCCGTCGGGCCCGCTCCTCGGCCGTCACGGCGCCCGCGATCGTCTGCTGCGCGGCCGCCTTCGCGGCGTCGAACCGGGCCTGGCTCGCGGCCCGGCTGCGCCGGTCGAAGAACGCCTGCGCGGCCCACGCGACGGGCCCGAAGAGGCCGAGCAGCAGCATCGCCGGCGAGTCGAGGACGACGGCCATGACGCCGCCGAGCACGAGCGGGACGACCGCCGTCGTCACCGCGGTCGCCTTCGACGACGCGTTCCGCTCGACGGGCTGCGGCATCCGGACCCGCACCGGGACGATCGCCGGGCTCGCGGCGAACGCCCGGTCGATGTCGAGCCGGGCGTCCGGGCTGCGCACCGGCGGGGGCGGCGGCGCACCGACCGGCACCCACTCGAACAGGCCCGCCCCGATCTCGAGCACGGCACCCGGCGCGAGCGGTACCGCGGTGCCCGGGGCGAGCGGGACGCCGTCCACGCGCGTGCCGTTCGCGGAACCGAGGTCGGCGACGGACGCCGTCCCGTTCGGCTCGAGCCGGATCTCGGCGTGGGTCCGGCTCGCGTCGAGGTCGCGCAGCGGCACCGAGGCGTCGCGGCGGCGGGCGATCTCGTGCCGGCCGATCGCGAGCCAGTGGACGGCGCCCGCGTCCGGCCCGTCGAGGGCGCGCAGCGCGCCGACCGCACCGTGCGGGAGGGCCCGCGGGTCGGGGCCGGGGGCGCCGAGGGAGAGGACGGCGCCGGGGACGAGCGGGCTGTCGGCGACGATCGACGCGGGGTCGAGCCAGGCGGCACCGACGAACCACGCGTTGCCCGGGCCGCCGAGCGGGAGCGCCGCGAGCAGGGACGCGACGGACGACTCCGGGGCCGCCGAGACCTCGACCGTGCGGGAGGCCCCGGTGCCCGGGTCCTGCACGGTCACCCTGAAGTTCACGTCGGCGGTCCCCCGGGGCCGATGGTCACTGTGGCGGCCGAGTATAGAGATCGCGCACGAGGTCGGCCGCGGTGACCAGGGTGACGTCGCCCCGCTCGGCGGCCAGGGCGCGGACGCCGTCCGTGAAGCCGGACCGCGAGGCGAGCACGAGGGAGCAGCCCGTGACGTCGAGCCCGGCCTGGGCCAGGGCGGGCAGCTTGTGGTCGGCGAGCGCGGTGAGCACCCCGGCGTCGAGCGGGGCGTTCGTCCACTTCGCCTCGACGGCGACGACGGCCCGCCGGCCGTCCAGGCCGACGACGTCGACCTCCTCGGAGAAGCGGGTGCGGGACGCCCGGCTCGCGTGGACCGCCGGGCCCCACCACCGGCTCACCTCCGTCGCGGTGCCGGCGAACCGCTGCCGGACCCAGGCTCCGACGACCTCCTCGAAGACCGGGGCGGTGTGGTCGGAGAGGTGGGCGGGCACGGTCACCCGGGTCATCGCGGCCGGGTCCGCCCCCGCCTCGAGCTCGGCCTGGCGCGGCTGGACGAAGCGGAACCAGAAGCGCACGAAGTGGTCCTCGCAGCGCCATTGGGTGTTCCGGGAGTCCGGGCGGGCACCGACCGGCCGGCTGCGGCTCACGAGCTGGAGGCCCGCGAGCGCGTCGAGGTAGCGCGTCACCTCGTTCGTCGGCATCCGCAGGACCTCGCCGATCGCGGTGACCGACTGCGGTCTCGTCGCGAGCACCGACAGGACCGAGAAGTAGACCGACGGTTCGCGCAGCTCGGTCGCGAGGATCGTCCGGGGCTCGTTGAAGAACGCACCGAGCGGGTCCATGAGGTGCGTCGTCACGGTGTCGAGCAGGTCGCCGCGGCCGAGCGCACGCAGGTAGCGCGGCATCCCGCCGGTGACCGCGAACCGGGTCACCTGGTCGACGGGGTCCAGGTCGGGCATGAAGAGCCGGGCCTGGGCGAAGCCGAGCGGTCGCAGCGGCATCGGGACGAGGCGGCCGTGCAGCGGGCTCCGCTCGGCCTGGAGCGACTCCATCTGCGCGACCGCGGAGCCGGTGAGGAGGAGCTTGACCGACGAGGTGTCGCGCTCGGCCTCCATGACCGCCTGGACGGCGCTGAGGTTCGCCTGCTGCTCGGCGGCCGACGTCCCGAGCAGGTAGGGCAGCTCGTCGACGACGACGAGGACGCGCCCGTCGCGGCCGAGCGCGTAGAGCACCCGGAAGAGGTCGGCGATCCCGTCGATCCGCGGCCGGACGCCGAGCGGCGCCTCGAGCTGGACGGCGAGGTTGGTCCACTGCTGGCCGGCGGCGAGCCGGTCGGCGACGAGGACCACCGCCGGCTTGCCGTCCGCGAAGCGGCGGAACAGCCAGCTCTTGCCGACCCGACGACGCCCGAAGAGGCTCAGCGGCTCCTTGTCGGGCGAGGCCCACCACTGCTCGAGACGGGCGCGCTCGACGTCGCGGTCGAGGAACTCGGCCGCGGCCGGCCAGTGGTGGACGGGGACTGCCATGTGATTAGCCTACTTTGGATTAGCCTAATGTAAAGTAGGCTAATCGTAGAGCGGTCTGCGGCCCGGTTCGTCGTGCTCCGGCGGTGGGACCACCGTCCCGGGTGGAAATACCCTGCGGGGGTATAGTGTTGGCCCGGACGACAGCGACCACGTCGAGGGAGGGTCATGGCCGGCTACTCGGGCTCCAAGGACGACTACCTGCGCCGGTTGCGGCGTATCGAGGGGCAGGTCCGCGGTATCCACAGGATGGTCGAGGAGGACGTCTACTGCATCGACATCCTCACCCAGGTCGCCGCTGTCACGAAGGCGCTCCAGGCCGTGAGCCTCGGCCTGCTCGAGGACCACGTCGGGCACTGCGTCGTCGACGCGGCCCGGGAGTCCGACGACGCCGCGGCGACCAAGGTCCGCGAGGCCGCCGACGCGATCGCCCGGCTCGTGCGCAGCTGACGAGCACCCGAGCACGTCACCGAACCACGCACGCACCACGCTCAACGAGGAGAACGAAGTGACCACCACCGTCGTCCACGTCGCCGGCATGACCTGCTCGCACTGCGTCAACGCGGTGACCGAGGAGCTCAAGGAGCTCGCCGGCGTCCGTGACGTGACCGTGGACCTCGTCGCCGGCGGGACGTCCAACGTCTCCGTCACCAGCGACGCCCCGCTCGACGGCGAGGCGGTCAAGGCCGCCGTGGACGAGGCCGGCTATGCCGTCGTCGACGACTGACACCCCGCCGCCCTCGACCCCCTCGACGGCGCCGGCCACCCCGCCGCCCGTCGTCCCGCTCGTCACGCTCGACCTGCCGGTCACCGGCATGACCTGCGCCTCGTGCGCCGCCCGGATCGAGAAGAAGCTCAACCGGATGGACGGCGTCACGGCGTCCGTGAACTACGCGACCGAGAGCGCGCACGTGTCGTTCCCCGCGGGCCTCGACCCGCACGACCTCGTCGCGACGATCGAGCGCACCGGGTACGGCGCGACCCTGCCGCCGCCGCCGCCCGCCCCGCCGCAGCCGGACGTCGCGACCGACGGGCCGCCGTCCGCGCCCGCGGCCGACGCCGCGGACACCCGCCTGGAGGCGCTGCGGCAGCGGCTGCTCGTCAGCGCAGCACTGGCGCTGCCGGTGCTCGTGCTGTCGATGGTGCCGGCGCTGGCCTTCGACGGCTGGCAGTGGATCGCCCTGACCCTCGCGTCGCCCGTCGCGGTGTGGGGCGCCTGGCCGTTCCACCGCGCGGCCGTCGTCAACGCCCGGCACGGCGCGACGACGATGGACACCCTCGTCAGCCTCGGCGTCACCGCCGCCTACCTGTGGTCCCTCTACGCCCTGCTCTTCACCGCGAGCGGCGACGTCGGCACGGGCATGCGGATGGACATGGCCGCGATGCGGGCCATGGGCGGCGCCGACCTCTACCTCGAGGTCGCGGCTGTCGTCACGGTCTTCCTGCTCGCGGGCCGGTACGCCGAGGCCCGCGCCAAGCGCCGCTCGGGGGCCGCGATGCGCGCGCTGCTCGAGCTCGGCGCCAAGGACGTCGCGCGGCTGCGCGTCGCCGACGACGGCAGCCGGACCGAGGAGCGGGTGCCCGTCGACCGGCTCGCGGTCGGCGACCTGTTCGTCGTCCGGCCCGGGGAGAAGGTCGCGACCGACGCCGTCGTCGTCGAGGGCACGAGCGCGCTCGACGAGTCCCTGCTCACCGGGGAGCCGGTGCCGGTCGACGTCGGCCCCGGCGACACGGTCACGGGTGCGACGGTCAACACGTCGGGCCGGCTCGTGCTCCGGGCGACCCGCGTCGGCGCCGACACCCGGCTCGCGCAGATCGGCCGTCTCGTCACCGCGGCGCAGAGCGGCAAGGCGCCGGTGCAGCGGCTCGCGGACCGGGTCTCGGCGGTGTTCGTGCCCGTCGTCCTCGTCATCGCCGTCGGCACGCTCGTCACCTGGCTCGTCGTCACGGGCGACGTCACGGCGGCGTTCACCGCGGCCGTCGCGGTCCTCGTCATCGCGTGCCCCTGCGCGCTCGGCCTCGCGACCCCGACGGCGCTGCTCGTCGGCACCGGCCGCGGCGCCCAGCTCGGCATCGTCATCAAGGGCCCCGAGGTGCTCGAGCAGACCCGGCGCGCCGACACCGTCGTCCTCGACAAGACCGGCACGGTGACCCAGGGCCGGATGCGGCTCGTCGACGTCACGGCGTCGGACGACGCCCGGGCCGCGGGCTTCGACGCGGACGACGCGCTGCGGCTCGCGGGTGCGGTCGAGTCGGGCAGCGAGCACCCGGTCGCGGCCGCGGTCACGGACGCCGCACGGGAGCGGCTCGCCGAGCTCGGCGGAGCGCTGCCGGACGTCGAGTCGTTCGCCTCGACCGCCGGCCAGGGCGTCACGGGGCGGGTGCGGACGGCGCACAGCGCGGTCCTCGACGTCACCGTCGGCAGCCGCGCACTGCTCGCCGGCCGCGGGCTCGCCGTCCCGGCCGACCTCGACGCGGCGCTCGACGCCGCGGAGGCCGCCGGCCGGACGGCGGTGCTCGTCGGCTGGGACGGCGCCGCCCGCGGCATGCTCGCCGTCGCGGACACGCTCAAGCCGACGTCGCGGGAGGCGGTCGCCGCGCTGCGGGCGCTCGGGCTGCGGCCGGTGCTGCTCACGGGCGACAACGCCCGGGCCGCGGCGGCGGTCGCCGCCGAGGTCGGGATCGCCCCGGAGGACGTCGTCGCCGGGGTCGCCCCCGAGGGCAAGGTGGACGTCGTCCGGCGGTTGCAGGCGGAGGGCCGGGTCGTCGCGATGGTCGGGGACGGCGTCAACGACGCCGCGGCCCTGGCCCAGGCCGACCTGGGCCTGACGATGGGCAGCGGCACGGACGTCGCGATCGAGGCCGGCGACCTCACGCTCGTGCGCTCGGACCTGCGCTCGGCCGCCGACGCGATCGCGCTGTCACGGCGCACCCTCGCGACGATCAAGGGCAACCTGTTCTGGGCGTTCGCCTACAACGTGGCCGCGCTGCCGCTCGCCGCGCTCGGCCTGCTCAACCCGCTCGTCGCGGGCGGGGCGATGGCGTTCAGCAGCGTCTTCGTCGTGACGAACTCGTTGCGGCTGCGGCGGTTCACGCCGCACCGCTGAGCCGCTCAGACCTCGACGCGCCCCGTCGGGGTGTCGAAGAACGCCGACAGCAGTCCCGGCGTGCCGTGCGGGGCCACCCACTCGACGTCGACCCCGTCGAGCGGGTGGTCGCCCGGCTGCCCGAGCCACTCGCACAGGCGCTCGGGGCTGCCCGCGATCCGCAGGCCGGCGAGCTTGACCGTGCCGTCGGCGTCCACCGACGGGTGCAGGCCGGGCTCGATCTCCCAGTGCGTGAAGAACGGGAGCTGCGGGTCGGCGATGAGCCCGTTGACGCCGATCTGGTGCCAGCGCAGCTCGACGCCGTCCGGCCGGTGCCGGTTGCCCGGGACCGCCTGCCGACCGAGCCGCGCCTCGAACGGCGCGAGGTCGTCGACGGCCACGGCCCAGCCGAGCCACCCGCCGCCCGCCTCGGACCGGGCCCGGACCGCGCGCCCGAACGGCGCCTTGTCCGCGACCGGGTGCTCGAGCACCTCGACGACCTCGACGTAGTGCCCGCCGGCGAGCGGCAGCACGACGTTGCGGGTGCCGAACCGCGGATGCAGCCCGCCGTCGACCGGTGCGACCCCGATCGCCTTCCCGAGCCGGGCCGCCGTGGCCCGAAGACCGTCGTGCTCCGCCGCGTACGAGAGATGATCCAGGCGCATACCTCGATGAGACCACGGGGCGGGTGGTCGGTCTGCACCGGAGGTCCCGGTTCGTCACCCGGACGGCGCAGGCCTGTCACCCGTCTCGCCCCGCCCGTGGTCGCCGTCGCAGAGCCGGCAGAGAGCAGGGGCGCTGATGCTTTGCTCTGCCCTCACTTCTGAGGGTGGCTTGCTCTGCCCTCACTGATGAGGCACGCATCTGTGGATGGCGGTAGGCGTCCGAGCTCGCCACAGATTCGTCGATGCTCGAGGAAACGCCGGCGACGCCCCGGCAAGCCGTGGGGCAACGACGAAGCTGTGGCGCCGGATCGGTACCTACGGCGCCCGCACCCTCAGAAGTGAGGGCCGCGCGGGAACAGCTACGTGCGGCGGGTCACGCGGCGGTGCAGGCGGGCGGCGGCGTCGCCGAACGCGGCGGCGGTCATCGCGAGGACCGGGGTCGTCCGCATGAGGGTGAGGTCCTCGACGAGGGTCGTGCCGCTGTCGAGGAAGCGCAGGACGTCGGCGGGGCGGTTGCGGGCGAAGAGGGTCGCGAGCAGGGCGGCGCCGCCGGTGCGGCCGCGGTCGAGGGCGCGCAGCAGGACGGCGTCCATCCAGAGGTGGCGGTGCGAGTAGGCCGCGGGCGGGGCCGGGGGGCGGCCGGCGAGGAGGGCCTCGGCGATCGCGTGCGCCTGGCGCTGCATCGCGGCGAAGGTGTAGCCGGTCGAGGGGCGGGTCGCGCCGCCGGCGGTGCCGATCCGGAACCGGCCGGGAGCGGGGCGGGCGTCGAGGACGGCGTCCGACATGGGGATCGCGCCGTCCTCGACCTCCTCGACGACGGCGGCGGCCGCGGCGGCCGCCCCGAACCGGCTCTCGAGGTAGCCGCGCAGCGCGGTGTCGTACTGCTCGTCGGTGAGGCGGGCGCGGGAGAACTCGGTGTACTCGACGAGCGCGCGCCGGTCGTCGAGCGGCAGGACGTACCCGAAGCTCACGGCGTGGTGCGGCTGCGCGGTCGTGAAGTCCATGAGGACCGGGACCTGCGGGTCGAGGGCGCCGGGGCGCAGGGTCGCCGGGTCGAACGCGACGGTCCGGCCGCGGAAGTGCTGCAGCCAGGCCGTGTTCGCCGGACGGCGCGGGGCGGCCGGGCGGGAGTCGAGCACCCACCGCGCGGAGACCGTCCGGCCGTCCGTCGTCCGGATCTGCGACCCGGCGCCGGCGGTGGCGCCGTCGACGACCTCGTCCACCGCCGCGACGACCCGCTCGACGCCGAGCGAGACGACCGCCTTGTCCGCGAGCGCGTAGAAGTCCGCCGACCGGACCATGACGTACCGCAGCGGGCTCAGGTCGTGGACGCCGACCTCACCGTCCGGGCCGACGACCTCGACGCGCCGCCACTGACGGTGGACGGCGCCCTCGACGGCGCCGAGCACCTCGCCGTCCGGCACGTCCCAGAAGCACCACGTGCGGTCGGCCCCCGCGCGCACCACCGGGTCGACGAGCACCACCGACGGCACGGTGACGTCCTCGCCCGCGGCCCGGCGCCGGCGGGCCAGCCGGTCGAGCGCGACGACGACGGACAGCCCGGCGCCACCTGCGCCGAGGACCGCGACGTCGAACTCCGGCTCCCCCACAGGGCACAGCCTGCGGCATCGGGCCTGGTCACCGCACGGCGGGGCCGTCAGCTCGCAGGGGAAGGGCCCGCCTGGCCGGGCACCTGGATCAGCGCCGGACGCGGCGCGACCGGTTGGACGACGTCCGGCGGGCGGGCGACCGCGGCCTGCTCCTGGAGCAGCGCGAGCTGGACCGGGTCGGCCTGCGCCGGCGGGCGACGGGTCGTGCGGCGGCGCCGGGCGCGCTTGGCGGCGTACATCGCGGCGTCGGCGCGGCGCACGACCGTGTCGGCGGTCTCCCCGGGCCGGCTGAGCACCGCTCCGCAGCTCGCGACGACGACGACCTCGGCGCCGTCCACCGGGATCGGCACCCGCAGCGCGGCCTCGACGCGCCGCATGATCTCGGCGAGCGCGGCGGCGTCGACGACGTCCCCGGCGACGACGAGGAACTCGTCGCCCCCGAGCCGGCCCGCGGTGTCCCCGGCGCGGAGCACCCGGGTCAGCCGTTCGGCGACGGCGACGAGGAGCTCGTCGCCGGCCGCGTGGCCGTACCGGTCGTTGACGCCCTTGAAGCCGTCGAGGTCCAGGTAGATGACGCCGACCGGCAGCCCGGAGCGGGCACCGCGGGCGAGGGCGTCCTCGAGGCGCTCGGCGAGCAGGGTGCGGTTCGCGAGGCCGGTGAGCCCGTCGTGGAGGGCGAGCCGGACGAGCCGCTGCTCCTCGAGCCGGCGGCGGGTCGTGTCGTCGATGTGGGCGAGCAGGTACGGCTGGTCGCCGAGGACGACGCGGACGGCGGTCGCCTCGAGCCAGCGCGGGGCGGCGTCCGGCGGGGCGACCGAGACCTCCGCCCGGGCGACGTCCCCGGTACCCGCACGGACCCGGCCGAGGTCGTCGAGCCAGCCGGTCGCCTCGTCACTACCGGGCGCGGCGTACCGCACGAGATCCTCCAGGCTGCCGTCGTCCGGGTCGATCCCGGTGCCGACGAGCAGGTCGCGGAAGCTCGGGTTCACGTCGACGAAGCGGCCGCCCGGGTCGCACAGCGCGACCCCGACCGGCGCGTGCTCGAAGAGAGCCCGGAAGCGCTCGTCCCCGCCGTGCGGCGGCGCGCTCTCGGCACTCACGAGATCGACGACGAGCTCCGGTTCAGCCTTCTTCGTCATGGCGCCTCCTCATCCCCCGGGATGGCTCACAGTGATCGGCTGACTGCGATGAGTGATCCACGTCAGGCTAACCACTGAAGCCCGGATCGCCCGGGATTGACTCGTGCTCCGTTCGGGTGACGGTCCGGGCGCGGCCCGACGGCCCGGATCGACGGCCCAGATCGACGGCCTACGGGGCGTCGACGACGCCGGGCAGTTCCACGTCGCCGGGGACGTCGTCGCCCCCGCCGCCGAGCCCGAGCGCCACCGACAGCACGAGGGCGGCCACGACGAGCACCCCGACCCCGAGGACGGCGAAGAACCCGCCGGCGGCCCCGACGACGATCTCGTTGCCGCCCGACGGGAGCAGCACGGTGGTCGGGTCCTGCGGGTCGTAGAGGACGTCGACCTCGGCGCCCGGGGCCTGCCCGCGGAAGGCGTTCGCGACCGAGACCTCGACCTCGTGCGTCAGCTCGCGGCTGTCCTCGAACCGGACGGTCGTACGGACGACGGACCGCCGGTCGCCGTCCGTGTCGCGCTCGACCGCCGTCCGGGAGCCGACGACGACGGCGCGCACCGGCAGCGCGCGGGCCCGGACGACGCGGGCCTGCCGCATCCGGCGCACGATCGTCGACCCCACGGCGAGCATGCCGGCACCGATCACGGCGGCGACACCGCCGAAGACGAGGCCGAACCCACCGCCGAACAGGTCCTCGCCGAAGAAGTCGCTCACGCGCGGCACGGTACCGCCGGCCGCGAACGCGCGGGCAGACCACGCTGCCGCACCACGGGTCGCACCCGACGCCACCGGCGTCCGGGCTGCGGACCAGGGGCCGTCAGTCCCCCGACCCGAGCCGGGTCCCGAGCCAGCCGAGGACGGTGAGGAACGAGCCTGCGACGACGATGAAGAGCCCGAGCGCGAAGGACGTGGCCGTCCGGGGGCGCTCCGCGGGGTCGGCGGTCCACCTGCGGACCGCGCCGACGAGCACCCCGGCCCCGATCAGGACCGCCGCCAGCCCGAGCCCGAGGACGACGATCATGGTCTCACTGTACGCAGACGCACTCCTTGCCCCGGCCTGAGCTGCGCCGCCCGGTCCGCCGAGGCGTCGGTGAGCACCGCGACGACGGGGTAACCGCCGGTCACCGGGTGGTCGGCGAGGAAGAGCACGGGCAGCCCGGACGGCGGCACCTGCACGGCGCCGCGCACCATCCCCTCGCTCGGGACGGAACCTGCACCCGACTGTGCAGCAGGGTCGGGGCCGTGCTGCACATCGTCGTGCGGCAGCGCGAGCCGCACCCCGACCCGGTCGCTGGCCGGGTCGACCGACCACCGGACCGCCCACAAGCGGTCGACGACGGCGGCCGGCAGCAGGTCGTCGCGCGGTCCGCGGACGGCGTCGAGCACGACCTCACCGCTCAGGGGGTCCGGGACCGGTGCGAGGTCGACGAGCGGCGGGCCGGGCGGCGGCGGACCCACCGGGAGCCGGTCGCCGTCCCGCAGGGCCTCGGGTCCGATCCCGGCGAGGGTGTCCCGCGACCGGGACCCGAGCACCGCCGGGACGGCGACCCCGCCACGGACCGCGAGGTAGCGGCGCAGCCCGGCGGTCGCCGTGCCGAGCGCGAGGACCTGACCGGCACGGACGTGGAGGACGGCGTTGCGGCCGACCGGGCGGCCGTCGACGTCGAGGGGACCGCCGGCTCCGGTCACGGCGACCTCGACGTCGGCGGAGGGCCGGACGGCGAGCCCGCCGAGGGTGACCTCGAGCCCCGCCGCGGCCTCGGGGTTGCCGACGAGCCGGTTGGCCAGGCGCAGCGCGCGGCGGTCGGCGGCGCCGGACCGGGTGACGCCGAGGTGCGCGAGCCCGGGGCGGCCGAGGTCCTGCACCGTCGTCGCGGGCCCGGCGCGGACGACGTCGAGCACCGGCGGGCCGGCCGCGCTCATCGGCCGACCGCCCGGAAGCGCACCCGCAGGCCCGGCCGGAGCAGCGCGGGCGGGTCGCGGTCGACGTCCCACAGGACGGCGTCCGTCGAGCCGATGATCCGCCAGCCGCCGGGCGACGGCCGGGGGTAGATGCCGCAGTACCGGCCGGCGAGCGCGACCGCACCGGCCGGGACCCGCACCCGCGGGGTGTCGAGGCGCGGGATGGCGAGGCGCGGGTCGCCGCCGACGAGGTAGCCGAAGCCGGGCGCGAACCCGGTGAACGCGACCCGCCACGGGCTCGCGGTGTGCGCGGCCACGACCTCGGCGGCGGTCAGGCCCGCGTGCGCGGCGACCGCGTCGAGGTCCTCGCCGTCGTAGCGGACGTCGACGGTCACCTCGGCGGCGTGCGCGTCGTCGACCGCCTCGGACGGCGTCGCCCGCACCCACGCGGCGACCCGGGCGACGTCGGTGCGGGCCGGGTCGAGGACGACGAGCAGCGAGCGCTCCGCCGGGACGAGGTCGAGGACGCCGTCCGGCGCGTTGCCCGCCGCCCACGAACGGCGCAGACCCGCGTGCAGCGGCAGGACGTCGTCCGGTTCGGCGTCGACGAGCACGCCGACGTCGCCGCACGCGAGGAGCCGCCGGTCGGTCACGGGACCATCGTGCCGGGCCGGGGTCGGTCCCGGGTCAGTCGCGGACCCGGCCGTGCAGGCAGACGTCGTGGTGGACGACCGGTGCGTCCGGGCTCTCCTGCAGCGGCAGGAACCGGGCCCGCCGGCCCTCGATGCCGAAGCCGGCCCGCAGCGCCGTCCGGCAGGACGCCACGTGCTCGACGGCGTGGTCGAGCTGGACCCGCAGGACGTCGCCGCCGTCCGGGTCGAGCAGCCACTCGGTGTGCAGCCGCAGCGCCGTGCTGCCGATCCCGCGGCCGCGGGCGGCCGGCAGGACGGCGTAGCCGACGTCGCGGACCGAGAACGGCGGCGGCGGGCCGGGCCGGACGTCGATGTCCCCGAGCACCCGCGCCGGGTCGGCGTCGTCGACGACGGCGAGGCTCAGCGGCTCCGACCCGGGCTCGGCGGCGAGCGCCTTCTCGATCCGCTCACGCTGGGCGTCCAGGCCGCGCGGGCCCATCGGCGGCGACCAGCGCATCGACTCGGTGTCGTGGATCGCGAACCGCTGCTCGGCGTCCTCGGCGCGCCAGCGGCGCAGCCGGATGCCGTCGCGTGCGATGCCGTCGTCCGGCCAGGTGCCCATCGCGCCAGTATCCCGCCGGGAGTCGGTGAGGGATCGCTCAGGGCGCGGCGAACGACCGGACGTCGACCCCGGCCGCCGCGAGCGCCGTCCGGACCGCGCGGGCCAGCCCGACCGCGCCCGGGGAGTCGCCGTGCACGCACAGCGAGCCGGGATCGACGGCGACGACCGACCCGTCGACGGCGACGACCTCGTGGTCGACGGCCATCCGGACGGCGCGGGCGGCGACCTCGGCGGGGTCGGTGACGAGGGCACCCGGCTCCGCGCGCGGCACGAGGGTGCCGGCGGGCGTGTAGCCGCGGTCGGCGAAGGCCTCGGCGACGACCCGGAGCCCGGCGTCCGCGGCGTGCCGGAGCAGCGCCGAGCCGGGCAGCCCGAGGACGGCGAGCGGGCCGCCCCAGGCCCGGGCGAGCGGACCGGCGGACAGCTCCGCGACGGCCTCGACCACCGCGGCGGCCTGCGCCTCGTGGTGCACGACCGCGTTGTAGAGCGCACCGTGCGGCTTGACGTAGGCCAGCGGGGCACCGGCCGCCGCGGCCAGCGCCGCGAGCCCGCCGACCTGGTACGCGACGTCGTCCCGCAGGTCGGCCGGGGCGACGTCGACGAACCGGCGGCCGAACCCGGCGAGGTCGCGGTAGGAGACCTGGGCGCCGAGCGCCACGCCGTGCCGGGCTGCCGTCGCGCACGTGCGGCGCAGCGTCGCCGGGTCGCCCGCGTGGAACCCGCAGGCGACGTTCGCGCTGGTCACGACCTCGAGCAGGGCGTCGTCGTCGCCGAGCGTCCAGCGGCCGAAGGACTCCCCGACGTCGGCGTTCAGGTCGATGCGCACCCCGACAGTGTGCCGCTGCCGTTACCGTCGCACAGTGCTCGCGCATGCCTTCGGTGAGAGGTACGACAGCCCGGTCCCGCTCAGCCTGTTCGTCCTCGGCGGCGCGCTCGTCGTCCTGCTGTCGTTCGCGCTCGTCTACCGGCGCGAGGTGGCCCCGGACGACACGGTGCGCGCCGACGTCGTCGTGCCGCCGTCCGGGGGCCGGGTGCTGCCGGCGCTGTCGGTCGTCGTGCTCGTGCTGCTCGTGCTGTGCGGCCTGCTCGGCAGCCAGGAGGTGTCGGCGAACCTGCTGCCGGTCTTCTTCTGGCTCGTCGTGTGGGTCGCGCTGCCGCTCGTCGTCGGTGCCGTCGGGGACTTCACCGGCCCGGTCAACCCGTTCGCGGCGATCGCCCGCGCCGCCGGTGCCCCCGCCGTCCGCAAGGCCGTGCTCAACCGGACGGCGCCCCTGCCGTGGCCGCCCGCGCTCGGCTGGTGGCTCGCGGCCGGCGTCTACTTCGCCGTCGTCGTCAGCGAGCTCGTCCTCAACGAGACGGCGACGCTCCCCCGGGTCACCGCGACCGGGCTCGTCGTCTACGCGCTCGTCTGCGCCGTCGGCGGCATCGTCTTCGGCGCCGACGCCTGGAACGGCCGCGGCGAGATGTTCACCGTGCTCTTCGCGACGTGGGGACGGCTCGGCCGGTGGCGGTTCCGGGCGGGCGGCCGGCGCGGGTTCGCGGGCGGGCTCGACGTGCCGTTCGAGGCGTCCGCGAGCCGGGTCGTGGCCGTCCTGCTGCTGCTCGTGTCCGTGTCGTTCGACGGGCTGCTCTCGACGCCGCAGTGGGGCACGTTCACCGGGGCCTTCCCGGCCGGGGTCGCCCCGGGCAGCGCGGGCTACGAGGTGTTCGCGACGGGCACGTTCGCGGTGCTCACCGCCGTGACCCTCGCCGTCTTCGGCGCGTTCGCGGTCGCCGCCGGCCGGGCCGGGGCGCACACCGGCACGACGACGCTGCGCGCGCTCACCGGGCTGCTGCCCTCGCTGCTGCCGATCGCCTACGGCTACCTGCTCGCGCACTACCTGCAGTACGTCGTCGTCAACGGCCAGCTCCTGCTGCCGCTGCTCGGCAACCCGGTCGGCTCGGACGCCTGGCCGCTCTCGCTGCCCTACCCGTTCAACGACGACTACGTCGTCTCGACGGCGCTGCTGCCGACCGCGGTGATCTGGTACGTCCAGATCGTCGTCATCGTCGTCGCGCACGTCGTGGCCGTCGTCCTCGCGCACCGGCACCTCGGGCGCACGGCCTCCACCGTCGCGCTCGCCCGGCGGTCGGAGTGGCCGTGGCTGGCGGCGATGGTCGGCTACACGATGCTCAGCCTGTGGCTGCTCGCGCAGCCGCTCGTCGAGCACTCGGGCGGCTCGGCGTGACACTCGCACCGGTCCGCTCCCCCGGCGTGGGCTCCGCCGGCGTGCGTGCCGCCGCGCCGGCGGTCGCGCTCGTCGCCGGGCTCGCCGGTGCGCTCGCCGTCCGGCTCGGGGTGGCCGGGGACGCGGGGGTGCGCAGCGTCCGGGCCGGCGCCGTGTTCGCGGTGCTCCTGCTCGCGGTCGTCGTGCTCGCCGACCGCCGCGAGGCGCTGCGGCCCGGGCCGTGGCGGCGGCAGGTCGCGCTCGGCGGGCTCGGCACGCTCGCGCTGTGCGTCGTCCCGCTCGTCGTGCACCTCACGACGGACGGCGGCGCGCTGCCCGCACGCGACTTTCCGCTCTGGGCGCTCGTCGTCACCGCGGTGGCCGTCACCGAGGAGATGCTGCTGCGCGGCGTGCTCTGGACGGCCCTCGACCGGTGGGCCGGCGAGTGGGTCGCGCTCGGCGTGACGACGGTCGCCTTCGGGCTGCTCCACGTGCCCCTCTACGGTTGGACCGTTCTCGTGCTCGACCTCGTCGTCGGGCTCCTGCTCGGAGGGGTGCGGATGGTGTCCGGAGGCTGGGGCGGTCCCGCGGTGGCACACACGCTCGCCGACCTCGCCGGGTGGTGGCTGCGGTGACGGCGCCGGCGCTGACGTTCCGCAGCCGCCGGCGCGGCTGGGTCGTGCTCGTCGCGGCCCTGCTCGCCCTCGGGGCGACGGTCGCCGTCCGGCCGCCGCACGCGCCGCCGCTCTACGACGGCATCGGCTTCCCCGACGAGCCGTACCGCTGGGTCACCCCGCCGCCCGGTGAGTCGAAGGCCGCGGCCGCGGCGACGCCGGCCCGGGCGACGATCCAGGTCACGCCCGGCGACAGCGGTGCGGTGAGCGAGGCGTCCCGCGGGTTCAGCAGCGAGCAGGGTCCGCAGGTCGCCTTCTCCGTGGCCGAGGGGGCCTTCGCCGCGCCGGCGAAGACGACGTCCATCGACCTCATCGCGACGCCGAAGGCGGCGCCGAAGCCGTACGGGGACGGCGGCACGATCGTCAGCAACCTCTACGAGTTCTCGGCCCTCGCCGACGGCAAGGACGGCGCCGAGGTGCCGCTCGCCGCGGGAGCGGCCTTCATCGTCAACCTGCGCGCGGTGCGCCAGACCACCCAGACCGTCGTCCTGTGCACGTGGGACGGCACGGCCTGGAACCAGGTCGTCACCCGTCAGGTCGGCACCGAGATCTACGCCGCCCAGCTCTCCACGCTCGACCCGATCGCGCTCGTGCGCCTCGACCAGGGCGTCCAGGCGACCGTGGCCGCGCCCGAGCCGAGCAGCGACGCCGCGGCCCCGGCCGGCGACCCGGCCGCTGACGCGCCGTCCGGCACGAGCAACCGGACCCTGCTGCTCACCGTCGGCGGGATCGTCGTCCTGCTCGCCGGGGCGCTCCTCGTGCTCCGGCGGCGCACCGGCGACGACTGACCCCGTGCCCCACGGCGGGGCTCACGGCCGGGCTCACGGCCGGGCTCACGGCCGGGGTCAGACGCAGCCGACCCAGCTCGGCGGCCACCACCAGACGCGCACGCACGTGGGCGACGACGGGTCCTCGACCGTGACCAGGACGCCCGCCGACCGGCTCGCACCCCGGCCGTCGGTCACCGTGTAGGTGAACGCGTCGGTCCCGGTGAAGCCCGGACGCGGTGCGTAGGTGCACGAGCCGGACGGCGTGCAGCGGACGGTGCCGTTCCAGGCCCGCCCGGCGGACGTCACGGTGAGCGGGTCGCCGTCCACGTCGGTGTCGTTGGCGAGGACGTCCGCCGTGACCGCGGTGCCCTTCGTCGTCGTCCAGGCGTCCGCCCGTGCCCGCGGCGCGTGGTTGGGGGTCGTGGGGGTGCTCGGCGGGGTGCCGACCGGGGTGACCGTGAGCGTGACGTCCGCGTCGGCGGAGCCGCCGCGGCCGTCCGAGACCGTGTAGCCGAAGGTGTCGCTCCCGCTGAAACCGGCCGCGGGGAGGTACCGGCACCGACCGGCGCCGGAGCAGTCCACCGTGCCGTGCGCCGGGCGGGACCGGACGGCGACGCCCAACGGGTCGGCGTCGGCGTCCGTGTCGTTGGCGAGGACGTCGAACGTCACCGCGGTGCCCTGCACGGTGACGACGGCGTCGGGCGCCGCCACCGGTGCGCGGTTCGGCGGCGCGACCGGCGTCACCGTCACCCGGACCGCGCCCGAGGCGACGCCGCCCCGGCCGTCGGACACCGTGTAGGTGAAGGAGTCCTCGCCGGTCGCACCGGGGTCCGGGGCGAAGGTGCACTGCCCCCAGGGCAGGCACGAGACGGTGCCACGCTCCGGATCCGTCGCCGACGTGAGCGTGAGCGCGTCGCCGTCCGGGTCGGTGTCGTTCACCGTCACGGAGAACACCACCGTCGTCCCCTCGGGGGTCACCACGGTGTCGGTGACGGCCGTCGGCGGGCGGTTCTGCGGCGACGGTTCGGCGGCGGACGACGGTGCGGCCGTCGGCAGCGCGGTCCCGGCGGCGGTGAGCACCGCGGCCGCACCTGCCGCCAGGAGCCGGGCCCGCCGTCGTGCGGGCCGCCGTCCGGGCCGTCGTCCGGGCCGTCGTCCGGGTCGTCCGTCCACTGCCCACGCTGCGCGACCGTGCACCTGGACCGCCCACCTTCCTGTCGACACCGTCGTCGGGCAGGACACCAGGAGGCGGTCACGGCGCGGTCACCACCGGGTCACCGGACGCCGTCGGTGCGGTGTGGAAGGGTGCGGCCATGACCGATCCGGGCCCCACCCCCCTGACCGATGACACCCCCGGGCTGCGCTGGGGCGTCCTCGGCACCGGCGGCATCGCCCGGGCCTTCGTCACCGACCTCGCCAACCTGCCGACGCACTCGGTGGTCGCCGTCGGGTCGCGGACGGCGGCCGGCGCGGCGGCGTTCGGCGACCGGTTCGCCGTCCCCCGGCGCTACGACTCGGTGGCAGGGCTCGTCGGCGACCCCGACGTCGACGCCGTCTACGTAGCGACCCCGCACCCCGCGCACGCCGAGGGCGCGCTCGCCGCGGTCGCGGCCGGCAAGCACGTGCTCGTCGAGAAGGCGTTCACCGTCGACGCGGCGCAGGCGCACGCGATCGCCGACGCCGCCCGCGAGGCCGGGGTCGTCGTCCTCGAGGCGATGTGGACCCGGTTCCTGCCGCACACCCTGCGGATCCGCGAGCTCATCGCGGCCGGCGCGATCGGGGAGGTCCGGACCCTCGTCGCCGACCACGGCCAGTGGTTCGCGCAGGACCCGACCCACCGGCTCTTCGACCCCGACCTCGGCGGCGGCGCGCTGCTCGACCTCGGCATCTACCCGGTCTCGTGGGCGTCGATGATCCTCGGCGCGCCCTCCCGGGTCACCGCCGTGAGCGACCCGGCGTTCACCGGCGTCGACGCGCAGACGTCGGTGATCCTGCAGTACCCGGGCGGTGCGCACGCCGTGCTCACGACGACGCTCGAGGCGCTCACCCCGCGCCGGGCCTGGATCTCCGGCACCGAGGGCACGATCGAGGTCGACCCGACCTTCTACGCCCTGACGTCGTTCACCCTGACCCGGCGCGACGGGCACGTCGAGCGCTACGAGACGCCGGCCGAGATCGTCGGCGGGCGCGGGGACGGCGGGGGCAAAGGGCTGCGGTTCGAGGCCGCCGAGCTCGCCCGCTGCGTCGCCGAAGGGCTCACCGAGAGCCCGCACCTGCCGGTCGCCGAGACCGTGGCGATCATGGAGACGATGGACGAGATCCGGCGGCAGATCGGGCTCGTGTACCCGGGTGAGGAGCCGGGCGGCCCGGCGGTCGTCGACGGCGGGGAGATCCTCACCTGGCAGTCCGGTCCGGACGACGTCGACCCGTACGAGGAGGTGTTCGTCCGCCTGCTCCGCGGGCTCGGCCTGGGGCACCTCCTGGAGGCCGGCTGCCTGACGTTCGTCGCGGACGGCAGGCGGGACGAGGTGCTCGCCGCCTTCGGGGCCGACCTGTCGTCACCCATGACGGTCGAGGAGGCCGGCCTCGCGATGGTGGACGCGGTGTGCGTCCTGGCGACGCGCAGCGGCGTGGTCGTCGCCGAGGCGAACGGGTACCAGGGCTCGCGGCCCGAGGTGCTGCGGCAGGTGGGTGCGGCCGGGCGGGCGGCGAGCATGTTCTGGAACGTCAACGCCGTGACCCGGCTGACGCTCGTCGAGGACGGCGCCACGGTCGGCTCCGAGGAGCTCATCGGGCTCGAGGAGCAGCCGCGGCCGGACCTGCCGGCGGACCTGCTGCCCGCGCTCCTCGAGGCCGTCACCGGCGACACGAGCGCCGTCCCGGCCGGGATCGAGGCGGCGGCGACCTGGGCCGGCTTCGACGTGCTCGAGGCATGGTTCGACGAGGACACGGTGGTCTACCCCGTGCTGCCGGTGGCCGAGGACTTCCGCCCGGCCTCCCCCGAGCACACGACGCTCGCCTGGTCGATGGCCGACCTCGTCGCCCGCGTCGTCGCCGCACCGCCGGCGACCCAGCGCGCGATCGCCGAGTGGGCGGCCCTCGACCGGCTCGCCGCCGCGGGTCTCGACGGCGACCCGGCCGTCGCCGCGGTGACGTCCGGCTTCGGCACCACGGCCGGCGGGCCGCTGCCGACGTTCGAGCCGGTGGCCGCGCTGCACGAGACGCTGCGCCGCGAGGCCGAGGTGCTCCGCCGCACCGACCCGTCACGGCACGGCGGCGAGACCGGTCCGGACCTCGCCCGCGCACACGTCCGGCTCGCCGCGCTGGAGACGCTGCGGCACGCGTGCTGGCCGGTGCCCGTCGAGGCCGCGATCGGGGCGCTCGAGGGCGTGCTCCGCGGCGGGGCGGACGAGCACCGCGCGCTGCGGGAGGTGCGGCTGCTGCTCGACCGGGCGGGGTGAGGCCGCCGCCCCGGGTCAGAGGTGGCTGGTCATGCGGTGCCGGGGAGGCGGACGCACGTGCCCTCGTCGGCGACCTCGCAGCGGACGACCGTCACCCCGCCGGCGGCCCCGGGAACGCCGAGCGGGATCGTCAGCCGGTAGTGCCGTGAGTCCTGCTCCCACACGAGGTCGGGCGCACGCTCCCAGGCCGCGGTGGCGACGGGCGGCGGGAGGCGAGGGACGTCCCGGGGGGTGCCGGTGCGCAGGTCGACGGCCGTGAACCACGACCGAGCGTCGACGACGTAGCGGCCGTCGGGTGACATGGCCGGTGCGTCCCTCCGCGAGCAGCCCTCCCAGACCCGCAGGATGTCCGAGCCCTTGAGCCGGACGACCCGGGCGTCGACGGTCGGGGCCGGGCAGCGGGACGAGAGCATGAACTGCTCGACGAGCAGCCGGTCGCCCGCCCTCGACACGAGATCCTCGGAGTTCGACAGCCCCGCGACCCGCACGAGCGCCGTCTGCCCCGGGGTCCAGACGAAGGGGATGCCGACGCCGCCCTGGTCCGGCTCGGTGACGAGCACGTCGTCACCGACCCACCCGACCGGGGTCGTGTCCTGCCCGACGAGCGCCGTGTCGACGAGACCGTCGTCGGACACCCGTCGCACCTGCAGCTCGAAACGCAGGTCGACGCCCGAGGCCCGGTCCCCGAACTGCAGGTGGGTCGCGTAGAGCGAGCCGTCGGGCGAGACCACCCGGGGTGCGCCGTCGGCGTCCCTGGGGACCTCGATGCCGGTGGGCGCGAGCGTGGCGTCGACGTCCGTCGACGTCGGCAGCGCGGCGACCCAGGTCATGATCTTCTCGGAGAGCGGGTCCGTCACGTCGTCGACCGGTCGTCGGGTGGGCGCGTCCAGGAGCGTCACCGAACCGGTGGGTCGCGGCGTCCGGACGGCGGGCAGCTCCTCCGACCGCACGGCAGGGCCCGGCAACGCCGTCGCGACGGCGACGGCGAGCACCGTCCCCAGCGCGGCCCCGCCCGCGACGGCGGCCCGCCGCCGGCGTCTGGCCGTCCGGTAGCGCCCGACCACGGCCCGCACCGGCACCGGACCCGCCGCCGTCCCCACCGCGTCCGCGACGGCACCGAGCTCGGAGCGCAGCATCAGCTCGAGGTCGGGGCCGACGCCGTCCGCGTCGTGGGTGAGGCTCATCGGGTCACCCGCCCCTCGTCGTCCACGACGGCGAGCCCGCTCTCGAGCATCGCCGCCCGCAGCGTCGCGAGCGCCCGGTGGGTCTGGCTCTTCACCGTGCCCGTGGTGCACCCGAGCAGCGCCGCGGTCTCGGCCTCGGAGAGGTCCTCGTAGAACCGCAGCACCACGGTCGCCCGCTGGCCCCGCGGCAGCCGGGCCAGGTGCGGCCAGAGCACCGACCGGTGGAGCACCGACTCGAGGTCGTCGGCCGGGGTCGCACCCGGTGCGGCGAGCGGCCGGCCGCCGGCGTCCGCGGGCTCGGCCACGGCCGACTCACGACCGCGGTGCCGTCGCCACCACGACGTGTACGTCGTGACCATCGTGCGCTTGACGTAGCCCTCGACGGCCCCGGTGTCCCGGATCCGCGGCCACGCCACGTAGGTCTTCGCGAGCGCGGTCTGGACGAGGTCCTCGGCCGACGACCGGTCGCCGGTGAGCAGGTAGGCGACGCGCAGCAGCGCGTTCCAGCGCGCGGCGACGAACGCCGTGAGGTGCGCGACGTCCGCACCCTCCTGCGACCTGCTCACCGGCTCCCGTCCGCTCCGCATCCCCTGTCACGGGCTACGACGCGAACGGGGTCCGGCGGGTTGTCGTCGCCCGGCGTTCAGGTCTGCGCCCGCACGCACGACCCGTCCGCGACCGCGCACCGCACGATCGTCGCGGACCGCAGGTCGCCGTCGAGGTGCAGCACGACCTGGACGTGGGCGCCGTCCGACTCCCAGATCGGCGTCGCGGCGCCGATCGGCAGCTCCGGCCCCGGCCGGCCGGCCGGCTCGCCGGTCGCCATCGAGCGGACCGTGAGCTCGTCCCCCGACCCGACGAACCACGCGCCGTCGGGCGAGACGAGCTCGGTGTCGGGCACGACGCACCCGAGCATCCGGTTGCCGGTCTCCGCCCCGCCCTCGAACCGCTTGGCCGCCGTCTGGACCGTCGGCGCACCGCCGACCTCCGGGCACCCCTGGAAGCTCGGCAGCGTGAACTCGACGACGTCGCCGCGCAGCGACGTGAGCGCCACCGGGTCCCCGCTGTCGGGGGCGGTGGGGATCAGGTCGTCGCGCGGTTCGAGCGCGTCGCCGCGCAGCACGCGGGGCAGCGTGCCGTCCGCGTCCGTGACGAGCACCTTCCCGTCGAACCAGCCCCGGACGACGGTCCGGTCCGGCACGGTGCGCCGCGTGACGACCGAGTCGTCGGCGACCCTGCGGACGACGAGGACGGTCGACGGCTTCGGCGCCGCGGCCGTGGCCGTCGTCCCCGAGTAGGCGTACTGCGTGCCGTCCGGGCTGACCGCCGCGTCGAGCACGAACAGGGTGTCGACCGGGGACCACCGGCCGCCCGCGAGCCAGCCGAGCTCCATCGCGTAGTCGTCGCCACCCGTGCCCTGGTCGCTGAACCAGGCGAGCAGCAGCCCGCGGTCGGTCGCCCCGTGCGGGATCGCGAACCGGCCGCGGCCCGCGACGCCCTCGGGGAGCTGCGTCTGCGCACCGCCCCACCGCACGACGCCGTCCTGCGACGCGGGCAGCCGCTCGACGGCGGGCACCGGACCGGCGGGCAGGGCCGCCACCCACGACCTCACGTCGCGGGGCGGCGGGGACGGCGTCACGGCGGGCCCGCCGTCGGCGCGCAGCTGCGGGGCGACGACACCGAACCCGACCGCGAGCACGAGCGCCGTCGCGAGCGCACCCCCTGCGGTCACGACCGCCGTGCGACGACGCCGGGCCGCGCGGCCGCGGGCGAGCAGGGCCTGGGTCGGGGCAGGCGTCCCCTGGTCGGCGGCGGCGCCGGCGACGCCGCCGAGCTCGGCGCGCAGCAGGGTCTCGAGGTCGACGTCCTCCGGACCTCCGGCCGGGATGCGGGTCGCGTTCATCGGGCGTCTCCCTCCGTCGTGGACGTGGTCGGGCTGCCGGCAGCGGGTGGCGCGCCGGCCGCGACCGGGACGCCGTCCCGCATCGCGGCGCGCAGCGTCGTGAGCGCCCGGTGGGTCTGGCTCTTCACGGTGCCGACGCTGCAGCCGAGCGCCTCGGCGGTCTCGATCTCGGACAGGTCCTCGTAGAACCGCAGGACGACGGCGGCGCGCTGCCCGCGGGGCAGCGCGGCCAGGTGCGGCCAGAGCACCGAGCGGGAGAGCACCGACTCCAGGTCCTCGGCGGCGCCGTCCCGGCCGAGCCGGTCACGGACGACGCCCGCGCGGTCGGCGACCTCGGGCACCGTGCGCTCACGTCCGCGGTGCCGCCGCCACCACGAGGTGTACGTCGTGACCATGGTCCGCTTCACGTACGGCTCGGCGGCCGAGACGTCCCGCAGCCGGCCCCACGCGACGTACGTCTTCGTCAGGGCGGTCTGGACCAGGTCCTCGGCGGTGGCGCGGTCGCCGGTGAGCAGGTAGCCGGTGCGCAGCAGGGCGGTCCAGCGCGTGGCGACGAAGGAGGTGAACTCCTCGTCCCGCGGGCGCCGTTCGTCTGGTCCCATGGTCCCCTCCAGCCGGTGGCCGCACCGCGCGGGCACCGTCGCCGGGGTACGACGCGATCCGTCCCCGGGACGTTGTCGGGCCCGGGCGGTCTGTTCAGACGTAGACGTTCTCCGCCTCGTCCAGGAGCGCGCCGGCCTCGACCGGCCCCAGCCTCGCGACGAGCGCGAGCGCGCCCGCGTCGTCCGGCATCCTCGTCGAGAGGAGCACGAGCGTGACGTCCGGGCGCGCCACGAGGACGTACGGGTCGCCGGTCCCGCCGGACCCGACCGGCCTGCGCCAGATCGTCACCCCGGCGCCGGGCGACGGCAGCCTGCGGCACAGCCCGGTCGGCTCGCCGACGGGCAGGTCGGGCGGGCACTCGCCGGCCCGCTCGGCGGCGGTCAGCGGCGCGAACTCGTGGACGCTCACGGACTCGTCGGCGGCGAGGTACTCCAGCTCGAGGACCCCGGTGGTCGCGTTGGCGGTCAGCGAGCTCAGCGCGGCGCCGGGGGCGTCGTAGGCGTACGGCTGCGGCGTCAGCGCGGTGACCTTCCCGGCCCGGAAGCCCGGGCCCAGCAGCTGGCTCGCGACGACGACGAGGACGACAAGGGCGACGACCCCCGGCGCGGCCACGAACCGCAGCGGCCCCCGACCGTTGACGAGCGCGTCCGCGGACGCCGCCGACAGCGGGCCGAACGCCACCGCGAGCGCCGCGGCGACGAGGGTGAGGAGCAGGGAGGACCGCAGGACGCCGAGCAGCACGGCCACCGCCGCGACGAGCAGGACCAGCGCCACCGGCACGGCGGCGAGCGCGACGACCCAGGGCCGCCGGACCCGGAAGGCCGCCAGCGCACCCGCGAAAGCGACGAGCAGGACGAGCGGGGAGACGAGGACGGCGGCGTACAGCCGGGGGCTGCCGATGCAGCTGTCCCCCTCGCAGCCCGGCAGGACCACCCGCGAGACGAGCACGACGAGGGCCATGAGGACGACGAAGGCGATCTCGGCGACGAGACCGGCCAGCTCGGCGGTCGCCGCCCCGCGACCGGCGCCGCCGGAGGAGGTCGCGCGCGCCCCGGGTGCCGACCGGCCGGTGATCATGGTTCGACGGTACCTCCCGGCGGTCAGGCACCCGGGACGTCCGCAGAACGGGTCGCTGACGGGGCGCGGGACGTACCCGCCTGGTGCCTGAGCGGCGGGCGGGTCAGGCGGTGGCGGACGTCGGCCAGCCGAGGCCGGTGGAGCGGGCGGCG
>NZ_MWLL01000235.1 GCF_002198675.1 Kineosporia sp. R_H_3
AGGAGCAGCGCCGCGAGGAGGAGCGCCGCCGGGAGGAGGAACGCCGGCGGGAGGCCGAGCGCGAGCAGGCCCGGGCCGCCGTCGCGGACGCGGAGGACGCCCTGGACGCCGCCCGCAGCGCCGAGCGGCTCGCGGCGGACGCGCTCGACGAGGCCCGGGAGGAGTCCGAACGGCGGCACGCCCGGGTCGCCGAGCTCGAGGAGGCGCTGCGCCGGGCCCAGGAGGCCGCGGGCGAGGCGACGGCCGCCGTCCGGCCGCGACGGCGCGAGCAGGAGGCCGCCCGGCACGCGCTCGAGGTCGCGACCCGGGCGCTGGAGCGGGCCCGGGCGCACCTCGACCGCCTCGGCGGCTGAGCGCCGGGGCGGTCGAGGTGCGGTGCGGTCGGGCCCGGTGGGGTCGGGCCCGGTGCGGTCAGCGCCGGTTGAGGGTCCAGTAGGACTTGCCGCCGTCGAGCGCCGCGAAGTAGACGTCGACCTCCTGGCCGGACTTCTTGTACCAGCGCGGGATCCCGGTCGCGGCGCCGACCGTCCAGCCCTTCGCGACGTAGGCGGCGTCGAGCGAGGTCAGCGTGGCCGACACGGTCCTGGGCGACATGACGACGGCCTTGGAGCTGCTCTGGGAGACGATCGTCCCGGCAGGCAGGGGGGCGGTCGCCGTCGGCCAGCCGGACGACGAGCCGCCGCCGGCCTGGGCGACGCTCGGGGCCCCGACGACGAGCAGCGCCGCTGCCACCACGACCATCAGGATCTTCTTCACCGCGGGTCCTCCAAGGGGGCTCGAACTGTCACCTCTGACACTTCCCCCGACGAGGTAGGGCCCGATATCGGACCTCGGGGCTCGTCCGAACGGACGACTCCAGTCCTCGTCCTAACGGTGTGTCGGCCCAACCACGCTCCGTGGTCCTAGTACCTGGTCGTACGACCCCGGGCCCGCGGCGGGCCCCTGCGCGCAGTCCTGCGCGCGCTCCTGCGCGGGGTGCTGCGAGAGGCGCGGCTAGAAGTCGCCGGCGTCCCGGCGCATCGTCGCCAGGACGTCCACGAGCGTGCGGACGTCGTCCGTGGGCAGGCCGGGGCGGGCGAAGACCTCGGCGTTGAGCGCCTCGGTCGCCTTCGTGGCGAGCTCGCGCCCGGCCGGCGTGAGCGCGGCGAGGGTGGTCCGGCGGTCGGTGGGGTGCGGCGTCCGCTCGACGAGGCCGGTCGCCTCGAGCCGGTCGACGGCGTTCGTCACGCTCGCCGGGTGCACCTGGAGGCGCTCGCCGATCCGGCTCAGGGGCAGGCTGCCGCGGCCGCTGAAGAGCAGGAGCATGAGCACCTCGTAACGGGCGAACGTCAGCCCGAGCGGGCGCAGGACCGCCTCGACCCGGGCGAGCACGATGGCCTGCGCGCGCATGAGCGAGGTGACCGCGGCCATGCCCTCGGCGGCGTCCGCCCAGCCGTGAGCGGCCCAGTGCCGGCGTGCCTCCTCGACCGGGTCGAAGGGGAGCGGGGCGCGCGAGGACATGGACGTCATCGTGCCATCCCGGTCCGCCGCGTGATCCGGTCCGCCGACCGCGCCGCGGTCACACGTTGCGGCGGTACTGCCCGCCGGCCTCGAAGAACGCGGCCGAGACCTGGCCGAGCGACAGCACCCGCACGGCGTCCATGAGCACCTCGAAGGTGTTCTGCCGGGAGGCCGCGACCTCCCGCAGCCGGTCGAGCATCGCCGGCGCCTCGTCGCGGTGGGCGTCGTGGAAGGCGCGCAGCCGGGCGAGCTGGGACTGCTTCTCCTCGTCCGTGCCGCGGGCGAGGACGAGCGGCGCGGACGACGTCGTGCCCGCGCCGTCCGGGTCGAGGAAGGTGTTGACCCCGACGAGCGGCAGCGTCCCGTCGTGCTTGCGCTGCTCGTAGAGCATCGACTCGTCCTGGATCCTGCCCCGCTGGTACCCGGTCTCCATCGCCCCGAGCACCCCGCCGCGGTCGCTGATTCGCTCGAACTCGGTGAGGACGGCCTCCTCGACGAGGTCGGTGAGCTCGTCGACGACGAACGACCCCTGGAGCGGGTTCTCGGTGCCGGCGAGGCCCCACTCGGCGTCGATGATCATCTGGATCGCCAGCGCCCGCCGGACCGAGTGCGGGCTCGGGGTCGTCACGGCCTCGTCGTAGGCGTTGGTGTGCAACGAGTTCGCGTTGTCGTAGATCGCGCAGAGCGCCTGCAGCGTGGTCCGGATGTCGTTGAAGTCCATCTCCTGCGCGTGCAGGGACCGGCCCGAGGTCTGCACGTGGTACTTGAGCTTCTGGCTCCGGTCGCAGGCGCCGTAGCGCTCCTTCATCGCGACCGCCCAGATCCGCCGGGCGACCCGGCCGATGACGGTGTACTCGGCGTCCATCCCGTTGCTGAAGAAGAAGGACAGGTTCGGCGCGAAGTCGTCGACGGCCATCCCGCGGGCGAGGTAGCTCTCGACGTACGTGAAGCCGTTCGCCAGCGTGAACGCGAGCTGGCTGATGGGGTTCGCGCCGGCCTCGGCGATGTGGTACCCGCTGATGGAGACCGAGTAGAAGTTGCGGACGTCGTGCGCGATGAACCACTCCTGCACGTCCGCCATGCAGCGCAGCGCGAACTCGGTCGAGAAGATGCACGTGTTCTGGCCCTGGTCCTCCTTGAGGATGTCGGCCTGGACCGTGCCGCGGACCGTGCGCAGGGTGCGGGCGCGGATCGCCGCGGCCTCGTCGTCCGTCGGCGGCCGGCCGTGCTCGGCGGCGAACGCGTCGACCTGCTGGTCGACCGCCGTGACGAGGAACATCGCGAGGATCGTCGGCGCCGGGCCGTTGATCGTCATGGAGACCGAGGTGGTCGGCGAGCACAGGTCGAAACCGGCGTAGAGCGCCTTCATGTCGTCGAGCGTGGCGACCGAGACCCCGGACGTGCCGACCTTGCCGTAGACGTCTGGCCGCTCGGCGGGGTCGCGGCCGTAGAGGGTCACGGAGTCGAACGCCGTCGAGAGCCGCGTCGCCGGCTGGCCGGCGGAGAGCAGGTGGAAGCGCCGGTTCGTCCGGAACGGGTCGCCCTCGCCGGCGAACATCCGCGCCGGCGCCTCGCCGTCCCGCTTGAAGGGGAACACCCCTGCGGTGAAGGGGAACGAGCCCGGCAGGTTCTCCCCCCGCAGGAAGGTGACGAGGTCGCCGTGGTCGTGCGTGCGCGGCAGCGCGACCCGCGGCACCGACGTGCCGGAGAGGGTCACCCGGCGCAGCGGGACGCGGAACTCGTTGCCCCGCACCGTGTAGACGAACTCCTCGCCCTGGTAGCGCTCGGCGGTCGCCGCCCAGCCGTCGACGAGCGCGAGGACGTCGGGGTCGAGCCGTGCGAGCTCGGCCTCGGTGCGGTCGACCAGGGTCTGCACGGCGTCGGTGCCCGCCGCTGCGGCGGGCCCGGACCCGTTCTCCTGCAACGCCTCCAGCGTGGTCCGCAGGTGCTGCCGGCGGCGGGCGAGACCGGCGAGGTCGCCGGTGCGCGCGTGGTAGCCCCGGACCGTGTCGGCGATCTCTGCGAGGTAGCGGACGCGGGCCGACGGGACCACCGTCGCCAGCCGGGTGCTCGCCTTCGTCGTGACGCGGGGGAGTACCCCCGGGCCGGCCTCCAGGCCCCTGCCGTCGGGCAGGGCCACGAGGAGGTCGCGCAGGTGGTGGTAGAGCGCGGTCACGCCGTCGTCGGCGAAGCGCGCGGCGCTCGTGCCGAAGACCGGCATGTCCTCCCACGGCACCCCGAACGCCGAGCGGTTGCGGACGAGCTGGCGGGCCACGTCGCGGCGGGCGTCCTCGGCGCCGCGACGCTCGAACTTGTTCACGGCGACGACGTCCGCGAGGTCGAGCATGTCGATCTTCTCGAGCTGGCTCGCGGCGCCGTACTCCGGCGTCATGACGTAGAGCGAGACGTCGACGAGGTCGACGACCGCGGAGTCGCCCTGGCCGATCCCGGGCGTCTCGACGACGACGAGGTCGAAACCGGCGGCCCGGCAGGCGGTGACGACGTCGGTGAGGTGGTCGGGCACCTCGGAGGCCGCCCCCCGGGTCGCCAGCGAGCGGAAGTACGTGCGCCCCGGGGCGAGCGCGTTCATCCGGATCCGGTCGCCGAGCAGGGCACCGCCGCCGCGGCGCCGGGTGGGGTCGACGGCGAGCACCGCGACGCGCACCTTGTCCTCGGTGTCGAGGCGCAGCCGGCGGACCAGCTCGTCGGTGAGCGAGGACTTGCCGGAGCCTCCGGTGCCGGTGATCCCCAGCACCGGTGCCGGCCGGCCGGCGGCCGCGGTGCGCAGCCCCTCGAGCAGGGCGGACGGCGCCCTGCCGGCCTCGATCATCGTCACCGCGCGGGCGAGCGCACGGTCGTCGCCGGAGAGCACCGCGTCGAGCGGGGCCGCGTCCGCGCCGGCGGCGAGGTCGACGTCGCACGCGGCGACCATCTCCTCGATCATGCCGACGAGACCGAGCCGCTGGCCGTCCTCGGGGGAGAAGATCCGCACCCCGCGCCCGGCGAGCACCGCCATCTCCTCGGGGACGATGACGCCACCACCCCCGCCGAACACCCGGACGTGGCCGCAGCCGCGCTCCGCGAGCCGGTCGACGAGGTAGGTGAAGTACTCGACGTGGCCGCCCTGGTAGCTGCTCACGGCGACGCCCTGAACGTCCTCCTGGACGGCCGCCTCGACGATCTCGTCGACGGAGCGGTCGTGGCCGAGGTGGATCACCTCGGCGCCCTGCGCCTGGAGGATGCGCCGCATGATGTTGATCGAGGCGTCGTGCCCGTCGAACAGGCTCGCCGCCGTGACGAACCGGACGGGGTGTGCGGGCACGGGGGTCTCCTCGACTCTTCGGAACCTCAATAGTTGGGCATCCAAGTTTTAGAGTCAAGGCGTCGCCGATGCTCACGCTGCGTCGATATCGGGCTGCCATTCGTCACCGAAGTGCGACGAACGAGACGAACCGCACATCAAGCCGGGGTCAAACGGCTGAATAGGACCCGCCCGGGGGTTGCCCCGAACCGGTCGGACAGGCCAAGTTGTTCACCGTGCGTTCCAGCGAAGTCCCCGGACGGCTCATCTGATGGCTCACAGTGACGACAACGTGAGTCATGGCGGGCTCCTCCTCGAGGACCGGCCCTCGCGCCGCCCCGGCCCCAACCGCCCCGCGC
>NZ_MWLL01000236.1 GCF_002198675.1 Kineosporia sp. R_H_3
CCAGCCCAGCACCGCACACACCCAGACTCGTCACTTGTCGAGACCTACGATCCCTGCCACCCGTTCGTCGTACACTCAGTGACTGCCCGTTAAGAGCACTGACTGGACTTCAATCAGATCGCGCGAAAGGCCGCAGTGAACCTCTACAGCCAACCCAAGCCTGTGGATTTTGTAGGCCTTCGCCCCGTCCTTGCAGACTTGTTTGACCTCATCAAGCACGCGTTTCAGGTCGGACCCGACCACACCTTCACCTTGGTCGCGGTGCACGTCGATGAGGCCGAGATCCGGCCCAGTCCTAGCGAGACAGCGCCATTCGTCTTGCGCCGACTGCAGGCGCTCTACTACTCCGCCCAACCGGACGTCGGCGGAGTCCCGCTGGACCTGGTTGTCGGCCTGATGGCACAACTCCAGCGTGATGTCACTGTAATCGCATCCGCTATTCCCGACAGCCAAACTCGCGACAGACTAAACGTGCTTGCCCGACAAGTGCTCGACGTCGGGGTTCGCCTAGGGCGACTGCAACATGCGCACGAGTCGGATGGAAGTACGGTAATCAGGCTCGATGGTGTGAGGGAGTCCATCGACGACTAGGCGGCAATGGACGATTGCGTTCCACCCCGAGGGTCGACTTATCACTACCTGAAGCGAAGTATGCCCGAAGGTTTCAACCCCTCGTCATCCGATTCGTATCGATCCGAGGCTTTGGTGAGGGGTAGGCACTCGGCAGCGAAAGCGCGCCGATTAGACTCTCTCAAACTGGCCGGCCGCTAGCTCCAAGGCATGCGTCGCCGAACGGGCCGGGGCCACGTCTGCTAGCCGATTCGGCGTTGTGCACTTGGCACTCCCGAACCCGTCGCGGGCTCGTCGCCCTATCCCCTATGTCCCCAACTTCGTCCAGGGATGTGGGCTGGAGGATCCTCGGCCCCAGCTGCCTCACCGGCAACATAACCGCCATCTTCGCCGGCAATGCCCTTACCCACAAGTGGACCGTCTGGCACGGCGTCGTGTGGGCGCCGCACAAGGTCGACTGAACAGCGATGACCCAGTCCGACAGGAATGTGTGTGGCCCACTCAGGAAGCGAGTCCGACTGAGCGGCTCACCCATCCGCGCGATGGCGACGGGCAGTCAGACAGATCCGATTTGGGGGCGCATCTGAGGTCGCAGCAAAACCAACCGTTGGGGCGCGTCAACGCGGTGACGCCGGACAGCCGCCAAACCCTTCGGATGATGTTGAACTCAAGGCTCGACACAGGTGACCTTCACCGGCGCAGAGTTGGCGGGCCCCAGCACGCCGGGCGGGATCAAGCACTCCATCCTCGGGCCGCCGCGCGTCTTGGAAAGCACCTGCTGCGCGACAGGCTCTCCCACGGAGAGCACGGCGAGGATCGCCGCGATGATCGCCCAGACATACACCTTGCGTTGAATGGAGTTGTTCTCTTTCGCGGCCTCAATAGATTTTTCTGCAGAGATCGCTGCCGACCTGAGGTCTACAGTCAGAGTCGCATCTTGCACCAAACTTCTAACAAAGCGGATCAGCGCATCAAAGTCCATCTCCTCGCGCTGACGCCTTATGAACGCACGAGAGAAGCCGTGATTTACCAGAAGAGTCAGATCCAGCGATTCCTCCACGCGCGCTACAACTGCCCGAAGGCCAACGATTACACGCAGGGCCTGGTCAGGCGTCTTGTCTTCCAGGTTGCGCACCGACGGATGATCCTGGAGATAGCTCAGCAAGGACGCCATGTACGCGAGCCGCGAGACGTTGTACTCGGTAGCTAGGAGGAGGTCCCGTCTGTACTGTGTAAGCGGATCAGCGGGACGATCACCGATCCCGTTTCTCCAGAACCCCTCAGCACAGACGACGGTCGCTTTTCGGTCCGTGAGGTATATCTCGTCTTCTCGGTACCCAATCTCCCGCTCACGCAGGGACCTGAGATATCTCTCGTCGTAGTGCGCGTACCAGGACGCATCATTCAGCAAGCCTGCGAGCGACGGACTATCCAATACATCTCTCAATGGGACGCCTGCGGCACCGAAGTCGGTCGCCTTCGCGTTCCTATTGAAGACTTCTAGGGCCCCTTCAGATCCGTAGAACTTCTCGACGAAGATCAGGCGATGGTCGCGGGATCGTACCCGAACGGTCTCATCATCGAGATCCCCAGGCTTCTTGAACTGCACGGGCTTCGCTTCGTCCTCCGCGAACTCAGCCGCGAGATAATCAAGAAGCGCGCCACCCCGCAGAAATTCACGGAGGGCCCTTCCAAAATTTTCGAGGAGGAGAGGATCGAGCGCCTTCATCCGCCCAATTGCCTGTTCAATGGTACATGGGGGGCGCCGATCTCCTCCTGAAGAGGAGCCATCGTGATCCGCGAAGGAGAAGCGTGTAGAATAGGTGAGCGTACCGTCACGAAACAGGTGTAGCCGGGCAGCTTCAAATCGGATTCGGTGCAGATGTGTTCCCGTGTCGTTCGATAGCCGCCAATTTACCTGCTTCTCTTCCTCGTCCACCATAAAGGTCTTGGGACTAGGCAGGACCAGGGGCGCGAAACGGGTCAGGAAGCTACGAGTCCATACGGCCTTACCGCCGAGCCTGGTGGCTCGCTTCATGCGCGACTCGATTGACTCCTCTTCAAGGGAACATCGGCTCTCCGCGCCTACTGCACCTTGCATGAGCTTAGACCAATAGCCATTCCTGGCCCGGCGTCTGAGCAGCACTTCCGCGTCTCGTTCGAAGCTAGCCAGAAGCTCCATCAGGTCGATCGCGAAAACGTGGCAGATCTCCACCTGGCCCAAGCGCAGTTCGCGAAGGACTGGACGAACGCCCCGTGTGAGGGTTAGGTCAGACGCCGAGACCGCACTAGGCAGGCTGGCTGAGCCAGGTACAGGGCTTTCGCTGGAATGGTCCCCAACGCCACCACCGTCTGGCTCTTGTTCAGCATTCGCCACAGACAGACTCCGGTCGACCCCATAGTGCTCCGCTAGATGCCGACACCCAGAGCGTCCGGCATCAGGTACTCTTGCGCAGTCCGGAACGCCGACGCAAGTGCACGATCGCCCGCAGCATGGTGGGTCTTCAATAGCGGCATCAGGTCCACAGAGCCGGACTGGCCACCAAGAACACCAGTCAACTGCCCTGAGGCGGAAAGTCTCAGAGCGTAGGGCCCCTCATCTGAGAAGCTGCTCGAGACAGGTCGCCCAGACTCGAGTGCTTCGATTACGACTCTTAGGCCGTCCACGTCGAGCTCAAGAGCCAACTTCGGGTAGGCCGACCTCTGTGACGTATCTGAGACTCGATCGAAGAGGCTCTCAACCTCGTGGGCATTCGCCACACCCAACTGCGCCAACACCTCGTGAAGCAGGCCATCGGTCCAATACCTGTACCAGCGGTCATGGTCAGCGAATCCATCGTGATCAAGGAGCGTGTACAACCGCCACTCAGAAACGCAGGCTTCTCTAAGCACGCGCGCGATGTGAGCTACCTCGTGGACGTTTGACCAGCCACCGCTGCCCGGCCGGCCCATCAGAACTGTATTTACTTTAAGCGGAGTTAGGCCAGCCTGCCTTGCTGCGTCGAGGCCACGGAGCACAACACTTGGCAGCGAACGGGAGGTCGTGACTCGCGCGACGCTCTTGAACATATCGTCACGAAGACTAGGAAGGCTTACCGTAACCCGGTCGAGCCCAGCATCGGCCAATCTTTCGGCCATCTTCTCGAGAGTGACCCCGTTCGTGGTCATTGATATCCCAAGGGGCTGCACTTTTTGCCTTGCCTCAGACAATGACCTGACGACGTCAAGTATGGTCGCGTCGTCGCGACGGAAGAGCGTCGGTTCGCCCCCAGTGAGCTTCAGTTCACCGACGCCAGCCGCGACGGCAGCTCTTCCAATCCGACCATAGTCACTCGGAGAAAGCCCTACCGCGGCACGCTTGAGCTCCCCCTGGCCCTCGTTATGGCAGAAGAAGCAGGACAGGTTGCAGTGAGAGGTCAGGGACACTCGCAGCTTGCGAACCAGCTGTGAACGCTCGTGGCCCGCTATCAACGCCTGCGTTCCAACGGATGCCTCGGCGGGCGACGCGGCGACCATGGTCGGCCCGTCTCCCAGCGACGGCGCCGACGCTGGACTTCTGCTCATCGGACGTAGTCCTTCTCCTCTTGAGGGTAAGAGGACACTACCGCCCCATTCGGCACGCGGCAGACGCTTGTGCCAGGACCCATCCCGCGTGTCAACCCAACCTCCCGTGCACCCCACGAGTACTGTCACGCTACGTCACAGTCATGACTTACAGTCGCGGTCACCTCCCCATGATCGCTACAACGGCCGGATCGCAGGCTCGCGTCTGATGCTGACGTTTACCGAACGTAGTCAGTTCCCGTTGTTGGCGAGTCAACAGCCCTGCCGGATGGCGCACGCTCCGATGCCCGATCGGCGCCTGCAGAACCCAGGCGTAGGCGCACGTCCCTCCGCGTGTACATCGCGGGCCCCGTTTGGAGCGAGCACTGTGTCATCGCACGACGGATGTGACCTCACGAAGGCGAGAGCGGCAACAGCCGCGACCTAGTGGGCTACTGGTCGCCAAGGGCCTCGGCGATTCGCGCTAGGGAGCGCGCCTGATCGGCGTCAAGACACTTCGCATACACGCGAAGCAGGACGTCGACGCTGTGCCCGGCCCACTCGGCCACCTGCGCGGCCGGTACTCCGCCACTGAGCCACGTCGACACAGCGGCGTGGCGGAGGTCGTACGGACGGCGGGCGAGCGGTGTCCTCTCCTGGTCCTGCGAGAGCGCAAGGACACGCGCTCTTCGCCAAACGTTCCGATAGGTAAGACCGGAGATCGCCGATCCCCGCTCACCGCGGAAGAGTAGGGCCGTGCGGTCGATGTCAGGGGCAGCAGCGATGTGATCGCGGAGCAACGCGACGAGTTGGGGCGGAGCAGGTGCCCGCCTGCTCTCCCCAACCGCACGGTGCTTTAGCTGGCGAGCAGATCGACGCTGGCCGGCGTCGGTCCATTGTCGGTCGATCTCTGGCGCAGCTTCGTCGACCACAATCCAACCCCAACTATCGTCGTCACGCAGTTGGACGTTGCCGAGCCGGAGGTTGGCAGCTTCCTCGGGCCGGAGCGCTGCATAATAGATGCAGGCGAAGAACGCGACCAAGTGAGGGCCACTTCGCGGGGTGTTGCGCACAGCCTCAAGTAGCGCTCGAGCCTGTTCCGGATTGACGACAATCCTGCGGTCCACGCCAACCGAGGACCGAGGCGCCTTCCAATTGATGGCTCCAAGGGGGTTGGAATCGATGAGGCCCAGTTCGACGGCGTACGAGAGGGCGTTCGAGAGGATTGCACGCTTCATAGTGGCTGTGCGTCCTGCCGAACGGGTCCCATCTAGTTTGATTGACACTGCCTCCAGAGCAGCACGCGCACGCTGAGGCTTAGTGATGTCCGAGAGGGGCAGGGATGAACGAGCTACAAACGCGAGGAGCGCGGTCGCCTCTTCCGGTTGGGCGGGCGAACCTCGACGTCGAGCATTGAACGCCCAATTGAACAGAGCCGATCGTATTGCCTTTTCCTCGTCCGGCGATGAGCGCGCTGAAAGCATCACCGGCGTAACGGTGATCACCGTCGCCTCCGCGAGCAGCGTCGGCGGCCTACCGGTCACGACCTGGACCCGCGGCAAGGCCGGCTGGCTCGTCGCTCACCGCCGCGGCCGGACGACGTTCCGAGCCGTCGGCCCGGGCGGCTGGCGCCTGCCCGAACCCCTCGCCCGCACCCGGATGGTCTGCGTCGGCCACGGCGAGCACGCCTACGGCGCAGTCCACGACCCCGTAGCCCGCCGCCTCGCCGTCACCCTGCGGGTCGCCGGCCGGTCGGTGACCAGAACGGGAAGGGCCGGTTCTGTTGTCAGCGCATGCGATCCGGGTCCCCGCGGCCGTACTGGCCGTCGAGGCACCCCCAGGTCAGTCACCGTTCCAGCGCCATCAAGGAGCCCGGGACACCGGCGGCGTGTTCGTCGGGGTCGACTGGGGCGAGTACCACCACCAGTTGTGCGTCGTTGACGGCGAAGGGCGTGTGTTGGAGCAGCGCAAGGTCACGCACGACGTCGCCGGGCTGCGTGAGCTGACCGATCGGCTCGGGCGCCATGACCATGTCGTCGGCATCGCGATCGAGCGCTCCGAAGGGCTGCTGATCGAGACGCTCCAAGCGCGCGGCCACCGGCTGTTCTGCGTGTCACCCAAGCTGTCTGCCCGGGCCAGGGAGCGCTACCGGCTCGCGCCGACCAAGTCCGACACCTTCGACGCGTTCGTCCTGGCCGACTCGCTGCGACACCAGCACGAGCAGTGGCGGCCGCTCGCCGTGCCCTCGCCGCTGCTGGCCGAGCTGCGGGCGCTGACCCGTGACCGGGAGCGGCTGGTCTGGAACCAGCGGGACGTGGAGAACCAGCTGCGCGCGATCGTCCTGGCCTACCACCCAGCCGTGCTGCACCTGTTCTCCAGCCTCGACCGAGACATCACCCTGGCGTTCCTGCGCGACTACCCGACGCCCGAGCACGCCGGACGGGTCGGACCGGCCAGAATGGCGGCCTTCTGCGCCCGCCACGGCTACAGCGGCCGCACCGCTCCCGACGTACTCGTTGAGCGGCTGCGCCCGCACCTGCTGGCCGCGGCCAGCGGCACGACCGCCGGAAAGGCGTTCACCGCCCTACTGTTCGTCGACCAGCTCGAACGCTCAACAACCAGGTCCGAGCGATCAGCAAGCGGATCCGGCAACGACTGGGCGCGCACCCAGACGCGCACATCTTCCTCAGCTTCCCCGGCATGGGCGACGTCACCGCCGCCACGATGCTCGCCGAGATGGGCGAAGACCGAGCCAGGTTCCCCACCCCGGACGTCCTGCTCGCCGAGACCGGGACCGCGCCCGTGACCCGGTCCAGCGGCCGGACCAGAGCCGTCCGCTTCCGCCATGCCGCGAACAAGCGGATGCGCCACGCGATCGACTGGTGGGCCTTCGTCGCCGTCCGCGAGGACGCCTGGGCCAAGGCCGCCTACGACCAGGCCCGCGCTCGAGGTCAGATGCACAACCGCGCCCTGCGAGGCGTCGGAGCCCGCTGGACCCGGATCCTGTGGCGTTGCTGGACCGACCACACGCCATACGACCCCGCCCGCCACACCGGTAGGATTCCCACCGAAGCCGCCTGACGACCGCTCCCCACGGCCCGGCCGACGGCGGCACGGGCCTCGTCACCATGCCCGCGCACCGAAGAAGGACAGGCCCCAGGCCCACCGCTCCTCCGACCAGAGGTTGACGGCGGGAGTCTGCATCATCCACTTGCTGCGCAACAGTTTCCGGTACTCCGGCCGGCAGGACTGGGAGAAGATCGCCCGCGACCTGCGGCCGGTCTACGCCGCCCCGACCGAGGCCGCAGCCAAGGAACGGTTCACCGAGTTCGCCAGCGGTTGGGGCGAGAAGTACCGGGCGATCGTGCAGCTGTGGGAGAACGCTTGGACCGAGTTCGTGCCCTTACTCGACTACGACGTCGAGATCCGAAAGCGAGCGGTCCAGGCGCGCGGGCACTTCCCCACCGAGCAGGCCGCCCTGAAGTGCCTGTACCTGGTGACTCGTTCCCTGGACCCCACCAGCCGTGGCAGGGCACGCTGGGCCATCCGCTGGAAACCCCGCTGGCTAGGGTCGATGGGTGGTTTCGCGGTACGTGCGTGTCGGACCTCATTGTGCCAAGTGGGTCCTTCGGGCCTGCGGGACGTCGGGAGTCGAAACATAGGCCTGGCCCACGCCAAGCTTCTCAATCTCCAGGCTGAGATCCTGCCCCGTCCGCCCACGCAGATAGCCAGCGACCTGCTTGCTAGCAGGGAAATTGGTACGAAAGACTATCTTCGTGCCAGCGTTTCCCAATACGTCCTTGTGGAAGTCGGCGGCACCTTGGCTGGCGACGACGATCACGACGCCATACTTCCTGCCTTCCTTCATCAGCTTAGGGAGTGTTACGTCCCTCACTAATCGATGCGCCTCGTCGAGTACAACGGCGAGCTTGAGCGTCCCGTCCTGCGGCCATTGGAACATGTCGCGGTAGACCTTTCGGAGCAGAAAAGCGCCGGCCGCGAGTTGCACCTGCTCCAACGTGATCGAGCTGACATCGATCACCATGCCGCTCTCACGGGCATCAAATTTGCCCACCGCGTCACCAGCGAAAAGCCCGAAGTCGGTCAGCGGCCGGATGCGTTCGCGGGCGTGTTTGCCTTTCGCCGCGCCTTCGACGATTTCCAGTTTTTGAGCGAATTGTTCGACTGTAGGCGCCTGCGGAGTGACACCATCCACGACATCCCTGTATGCCTCCTGGATGGCCTTGTACACGTGCGATTGCTGGATCTCTCCTAGGCTCGCAACGTAGGCGACAATCTCCGCCGTCTCGAACGCCAAGGAGTTGAGCGTGGGGCCCATCTCGAGGGCGCCTTCGAAAGGGCTGAAGGGGAGCCCATGACTGGCGTCAAGCACCTTGGCACCCCGAGGAGGGTCCGTGGCCATGTCACCATGGAAGTCGAAGATCAACGAGGGTAGGCCCTCCTCGGAGAACGTCCGCACGATACGCCGGGTGGTCACCGACTTGCCCTGTCCGGGTATGCCGACGACGAAAGCGTGTGGGCTTCCCTTGGTGCTGACCGACCACACGACATCGCCGCCCTGCCCGTCCTTACCGAGCACAACCTTCAACATCGCTGGCGAACCCGTGCCCGGCGGTTGCGAACGATCAAGCTGGCGCGCGGGCGCGGGTTCCGAGCTGCGTTCGGGTTCGGGTTCCGGTCTCGGTTCGGGAGCGGGCTCCGAATAGGTCGTCGGCGGCGCGGGCGTCTCAAGGAGAGTGCCGGCTTGTGCCTCTTCGGCGGCGACGAGCGCAGGGCTGCGCGGAGTATCGAACTTTGTGGAGAAGCCCGCACTGCCCAGATCGGCCGCAGTCAGTACGGCGATCGGCACCTCCCGGTGGATCGCCGGCATTCCCGCCGCGCCGTGGAGGCTGATTACATAGCCCTGCATGGAGACCTCGACCGGATCGCCGGATTCGAGATGCCGGTCGATCAGCCTATGGACGCCAGCAAGCTTGTCCGCGGACAACGTCTTGCTTACGACGGCCCGCTCGGCGTAATAGTGCAGCATGCCTGCGAGTCTTGCACGCTGGAGAGCAGCGTCGACACGAGCGGGATCGGTCGCAAAGTACCTCGACACCAACAAACGCTTAGTTTCCTCGAGCTGGTCGACGATGTCGTCGGCTAGCTGCGATGGAAGCGCCGCCGCCTTTCGGGACTTCACTTCGACACACTCGATACGCAAGCCGTTGCGTTGTACGCGCACAAGCAAGAGGTCGCACCGGCGCGCTGCATGATTGGCTTCGCGCGCTGCCCGTCCGAAGATCTCTTCATGCGAGTCAACCGGGACGATGATGGTGTCGTCGAGCTTCCTGCGGGCGTCCAGGTGGGCTACGAGAGCGGCCAGGCTCACCGCCTCGCGTGCGAAAGACTCGCTTCCGTGAAGCCGTAACACCAGCCGCCCGGAGATTGCAAGCAACTTCTCGACGATCATACTTATCGACTGGTCGAGAGCATCCAGGCCCAGTTCGTTCATGGCACGCTCGAGAATTCGAGAGACTTCAGCGCGGTGCTTCGTAGTCACAGTCAGACGGTGGCTGAGGCCTTCGATGAAGTCCGGAGCGTAGTCAAGCATGTAGCTATGGCTACCGAGACCGATCGCGATCGGGTCCTCATACAGGTCGAGACCGACGAAGCGGTCGAGCGTCAACACCCAGTCCGACAGCTCGTGCAGCACACGGATCGCCTGCAAGCCGTCAGGCTCGATACCAATCTGCAGTGCTGGAGGAGCGTCGAATCCGAGCGCGACTCCCAGCGCTGCCTGATGCGACTTGTGCGCCTCGACGACGGCGCGACCTGGGGCGTCAGGGGTGGACGCAAGAGCCGGTGACGTCACCCAACCCGGCTTCCCGTTGACGGCTACCCGCGTCGTGATGGCAGGGGTAAGGAGGTCATGGAACGCCGTCAAGCGCTCCGACCCCTCGTCGGCGGCGGGGGAGAGCTCAAGGGCCGCAACATCCTGGATGAGCGCGACATGACCCGATCGGTCATCGGTGACAAGGGCCTCCGGCTCACGCATGGCAAGCCCGAGTGGTGGCGCCAAGTGGCTCTGGCGCCCTGGCACCTGGGCAAGCTGTAGGTGCTCCTGAAGCTGCGCCAAGCGCGGCAACGGGGAGGCGTATCCGGCGTTCCTGCCATAGGCCACGACCTCGACTCGCGGCGGCGCAGCCGAGGCAACCTCGTCAGTCGCAGCTGAGACGTCGACGAGCGATTCGACGGCTAGACCAAGCACCTCACCGTCGCCCGGATTCATCGCAGCAAGGCGAAGCGCGTCCACTTGCGGATGAGATTGGCGAAAGTCCTTTAGCCGGCTCGCCACCATCTGCGCCGCTGCCTCGAGTGCCTTCGATTCTCTGGGCATGTCGAGAGCGTTGTAAACGACAGACGCCACTGCCTCGGGCGCGCTGAGCTTGGGTTCGAGCAGGATGGCCGAGCCGAAGGCGACCTCGTCGAAGTAGACGAGCACACCTCCGTCAGCATGTTGACCGGCGAAGGGGAGGTTCGTCGGCCGCACGCGCGCGAAGAGCTCCTCGTCGACCACCAAGCGGCGCTCCTTGGCGCCGCCGACGTCCTGAAGAGCTGAGCACCACGATTCGGCGACGCCGTAGTGAGCGGAGATCCAACCGAGGCGGAGGGGGTGGATCGGGAGCACGACGACTGCCCGCTCGGTACCGACTGAGGTGCCCACTTCGAGTGACAGCGTGTCAAGGCGAAGCAGTGCCTCTCGCGACACCCCATCGGCCGAATCGAGGGCCCGCTTGTAGGACTGAACGTAGTCGAGGGCTACCTGTCTAGCGGGGGCAGCCCATCGGAACACCTCGGGCACGTCATGGGGAGTTCCTTGCGCGAGCAGCGTGAGCAGTTCTTTCCGCTTCTTGGAGAACGCCGAGGGGAGGTCCCATCGCTGCGCTGTCACATTGTCAGGGTCGATTGGGTCGCCGTACTCGGACGTCGCCTCCAACGCCGTGATCGTGGGGTCAGCGATGACGCGCCGCTGCAGCTGCACCAGCAGGGGCGCGATACGCACCTGAGCGCCCAGATGCTTCCCGATCCGCACCGAGAAGACCCGACCACCAAAGTCCCAGGCCTGCATGTCTACGTCCGTGTTCGTCGCGCCGGCAAGCACGGCATGCACCTGCGCTCCAGCAAGCGAGGCGGCCGACGGCTTCCGGGTGGGCCGATCCGCGAGCGACTCCTCAAAGATGACCTCGAATTGGTCACTGTCACTAACCGCAGGCGTACCGTCGGTAAGCAGTATTGGCGTGCCGCTGGCGTCGAGTGCCGTGATGCGTACGACGAACAGTGCGCCGGCCGCGAGGTCGTCCGCACCGAGCTCAAGCTTGAGGCTTGCCGACATGCGGGAGCCCTTGATCTTTGTCTCCAGCGTCGACAAGGTGCCGTCGTCGCGGAGGTCCTCCGGTGGAAGCAGCTCGAGCAGCCAGTTGGCGACGTCGCTCGGCTTGCCGGGCCGGGTCTTCCATCGGAGCCCGATCGAGCTCGGGTTGTCCTGCGACGTCTTCACGAAGAGGGCGCCGTCGTCCGTCGCCCGCAGCTTGCTGAAGGTCTCGACGCCACCATCTGATCTGGTGAAACTGTCCATCTGGAGCTCGACGAGGGCTGACTCGACCTCGGTGTCGAGCGGCACTCCGGCCAGGCTAATACCGTGGTCGTCAAACAGCCGTCGCGTCCAGCCGATCGTGTCGCGTAGGTCGGCGACTGCAGGGTTGAGCACGCCGACTAGCTTCTCGAAGACATCTCCCTGAGCGACGCGCGCCTTCCGCAGCCTTTCGCGAGTCGTCGCGGTTAGCACGCTGGGCCGCACTACCTGGGCAACCAAGTTGGCGTTGCGGTCAAGATTTGCGCGCAGCCGCGGCGCATCCGAGGTATCGACGAGGAGGCCGATTCGCCATAACTCTTTCCCGAAGTCTGCGGAGCTTGTCGACTCCAGCACCGCCGCAAGGAAGTCGAGTCGAGCTTCGATTGGAACGCGCGCCTTCCGCAGCGCGAGTGTGACTGGCAGTTCCGGCCAGCGCTCTGCGACCTCGTTCTTGAGGCGGGCTGCGACCTCCTCAAGTTCCCTGAGGAGGGGAAGACGCTCGAAGGAGTTGTCGAGCGAGCTGGCAGCGTGGGCCTGGCCGGGTGGCACCATCAGGACGAAGATGTGGGTCTTGTCGTTCCGGATACCGACCGCTGACTCCACCGTCACGGCGTCGTCTTCGTCATGCATGCCGAGCACGGCGAGCCGTACCTTCGCTGGGTCGACCGCCTGCCGGACGCGCGCAGCCAGCGCGAAGGCATCCTCCTCGACAATGTCGTCGAGTCGGACACAGTGGCCGGTTTCGGCCCCTTGCACCGACGCAACAATCCGATCAGCTAGCGCCTCGAGCACTCGGCTTCTCATGTGCCCTCCCTCAAGTTGACCAATGGGTTGAGCACCCGTTGCGCGCTGAGGTCGTCGCTTAGGCCTTCGAAGACACCAAGAAGCTGGAGCCTATACTTGAAGGCCTCGAGGTTTCGCGCGGCGGCCGCACGGTTCTCCGCAGTGTCCAGGCGGGCAGGCGGCCGATCCACCAGCAAGCCAAATCGACGCTCGAACTGGTCGAGAACGTCGCGGATGGGCAGCTCAGCCAGGGCGGGTCCACCTCCCGAACGAGCGAAGATGATCGCGAGGAGCGACGCGAGCAGCGTGTCAGATGCCGCGTAGGTCCAAGACGACCGTACTTTGAGCACACCCGCGAGGATGCCGACGTCGGTCTTGATTCCGCCGGTCGACCAAAACCATTTGAACGCGTTCTCATAGCCACGCTTCTTCAGGGCCTCGACGAGCACGTCGGTGAGCCGCTCGGCGATCGGCCGAGAGTCCGCAGCCATCGCGGCAAGGAATGGTGATGTGTCCTCGTCATCAGTCTGCGCATTCTCCTGCTCGACCAGCGAGAACATGTACTCCAAATGGGCCTCAACCTTGGCTGACTCTCTTGACTTCGCGAGCTCAGCCAGCTTCTCAGCAGCGCTGATCTCACTATCTTCAAAGATCGCCTTTGACGCAGGAGCAGTCCGCATTGACAGCAGGTAAAGTCGGTCCCAGAAGAATTGTCGAGTAATCTCTAGGTCTCGCTGCACGCATTCGCGAGCGAGCAGATCCGACTGTGATCCTTTGTCGCCGGTGAAATCAACATACTGCTCCAGCGGATTGCCGGCGGAGGACCCCATCATATCGGCAGCGAGCTGCTCGGTCGTGATCAGGTGGCGGGTGGCGATTGCCGTGCGCAGCGGTAGTTGGAATAGCCGGAGGCCAATGATGGCGGCGAGGTGCTGTGCCATCACTAGCGCAGGTGCCCGGTCGCCGTACGCCTGGATGTAGTCGAGGACGTCGGTCCCCAATGGGCGTGTTGCCGCCGGCACGGGCGACTCGACCGCGAGGTCCTTGTCGGGCGACGCCGACTTCTCCTCGAACTCCTCAAGGAAGTACAGCGAAAGCAAGGCCGTGATGTCGAGGTCAGCGGTCCCGTCGTAGGACGGGCCCCACTTCGGCGGGTCGCTGAAGACTACTCCGCGCCCGAAAGCGGCAGTGAACCGCTCATTGATCCAGGTCTTCGCCTTACCCTCGCCGTCAGCCGGGCGACGAGCCATCGCCTCACGCAGGAGCTCGCGGTACACGACCAGGTCGGCCCCTCGGTGACGGGTGCGGGACGGGAACCCTGCTCGGAACACGGCGACTGTTGTCGGGCGAAAGTACTGCATCTGTTCAGTAGCCCGAGTGAGACCAGCGCGCCCCATCTCGACCACCGATGCCCGCAGCCAGCCGTCCAAGACGGCCTGGCCGCGTCCGTCACCAAAGCCGACGAGGCGGTTACTGGCACCAAGTGCTGCGCGCTTCATGTCGTACTGCTTCGCGGCGGCAAGATTGGTCGCAGTGCGCCCCTGTTTGATGGCCATCTCGAAGATCTGCGTCAACATGCGCTCGACATCGGTGTCGTTGGTATCGACGATTGTGAGCTCGCGGAATGTGAAAGTCCGCAGGCTCTTCGGCAGCTCGATCTTCATGAGTTCACGCCCTCTCGCGTGATGACTCCGCCGATGACCTTGATGGCGTCGGGACGTCCGGCCGGGTCTACCACTTGCACGCGATGCGCAGGCGTCGTCCGCAACACGTTGCCGAACGCGCTGAGCTCGAGCTTCACTGCATCGGAGCCGGCATCGCCGAGAATCTCGCCCTCGGCCGCACGTCGGACGATCTCGTAGGAGTCGAGTGTGAGCACGAGGTTACCTAGCCGGTGCGACAGTCTGAGCCCGTCGGACTGCTGCTCGACGTATGTCGCGTCCACCGGGAGCGGGCTGAGCGTGAACTCCTCTGCTGGGATCTCCCGAAGTACCGACCAGCCAGCGCTTTCGCCATCGCGCAGTGCGAGTGCTGCCGCCCGGTAGCCGTGCGCCCCAAGCACGCGGCTAAGCCCAAGCAGCACCTTGGCGAGTACGAACTCGATGTCCTCACGTCCTTCGAGGACGCCGACAAACTCGTCGAAGAATCGGTACGCCCGAACCTCATCGCGGCTCATCCCCGTCCTTCCGGCCCCGTCAAAGAAGAGCTGCCGCCTTTCAGAACCCGGACGGTGCCCGCCGTCGGGGACGTACGTGCCGTCACGTAGCGCCCGCTCTACACCGGGCGTGCTCAACAGGTCTGGGTCGACGGTCGCCCACTCGGCGACGAGGTAGTCCTGGTTGCTTGCGTCAAAGGCGACGTCGAACGCGCGGGCGTCGTCCGCCATTCGCAGGTCGCGCCCTTCGTTGATCGCAGCGTGGATGTCCTCACAACCACGGTCAGCGGTGATCGTCCAGGCGATCGCCGAGCGGACATCACGAAAGGTGGCTCGGCGCTTGCGGCGGAGGTGTGAGATCGACACAAGTTCCAGGAGCGGGCCCTTGCCGGACTCGCGCAGCAGGTTCCGGTTGGCGAGAATCGGACAGACGCCGCGCGCTGTACATGTCTTGCAATCGGTCCATAGGGAGGGAGCAACGAATGAATCGAGGACTGCGCCTGCAAGACCGTGATTGTCCGGTGGTGTGGGTGCCACCGAGCGGCGTTTGAGGTCCACGATCGCGATTCGGGGTGTATTCGCTGCTTGACCCTGCGAGTAGCGGCTTACCGCGACGTAGCAGTCCGGGAAGACATCCTGGTAGGCCACGAAGAAGTTGAGAAGCCGGCCATCGTTAATCGCGATCAGAGCGGTGTGTTCGGCTTCGCCAGTCAGCGCTTCGGTGACTATCTCGTCCGATGTCATGCCGCCGCGCGCCTCGCTGGCGTCGTAAACCGCCGCGTAGGTGCGGCGGCCAAGCTTCATTCGCCAGCCCGCCGCCGTCGGTTCCACGATGTCGAAAGCGCCGGCTTCCAGTAGGTAGTCGCGCAACGTGGAGAGATAGGAGGTCTTACCATCGCCGGGGTTGCCGGTCAGTAGTACCACGTCGAGTTGGCCGCCCAGCACGCTCGGAGTGAGGTGGGAGTCAAGTCGGGTCTCAACGTACGTCTGACGGGCGAAATCGTCGTCGAGCCCCCGGTTTCCCGCATTGCCAACGGCGCTGCCGCGATAGAGCCGCCGGAGGCTCAGGACAGTCGGGTTGACCACCTCCCGGCCGTCCTCAACCTTCGCGGTGGCGACCGTCTTGAGGTAGTGGGCAAAGGCTGCGGCGCTCGCTGGCTGGCCGTCCACACTCCGGTCTTGGGGGCGGGGCGCCACCAGTTTGAAGAACGCGTTGGCGATTGCGACGCCAGTGGGCCCCCAAGTCTCCTCTTCCTCGGCGCTCAGTAGATCGAGGTCGTGCTTGTCCCAGTTCTTGAACGGCGGCCGGCCAAGCATCGTATGGAGCAGGGTGGCACCCAGCGAGTACAGGTCAGCGGACACCGACCAGTTTCCGGCCACTACCTCGGGGGCCATGTACCAAGGAGTGCCAGCCATGGAGCGGGCGTCGACTCGAGCGACGGACAGCCCGAAGTCGATCAGTATCGCGTGCCCGTCATCCCGCACAACGATGTTGTTGGGCGAGATGTCGCGATGCAGTTGACCTTCATCGTGGATGTAGGCGAGCGCTTCCAGGATGTCGAGGGCGACTTGGCGAAAGTCCTCTTCCGTCGCGACACGTTCCTGACCCAGCTCCTTCAAGGTTCGGCCAGCGATGTAGTCGGACACCAGGTAGACCGGTGGCTTCGGAGAGAAGTCCCAGACCCGCGCGCAACGGGGGTGGTGCAGCTTTGCTGCTGCTTCGAACTCCAATTGCGCGTTAGCCACCGCTTTCGACGCAAAGTACTGTTTGATCACCCGCTGAGCGTTCAACTGAGTGTCGGTCGCCAGCCATGAGATCGCGAAGCTACCTTGCCCGAGCTCGCGCTCGATGCGCCAACGACCGTGCGGCCCCACGGCCTGCCCTTCGGCGAAGACGTCGTCGGGCCGTCCGTCGCTCGCACCAGGCGTCCGAGGTGCTGGTGGCAGCGGTTGGAGCAGCGCTCGAAACATCGCGGCCGCCCCTGCTGCCTCGGGGCGGTCGGTCGGCTTGTCTGCCAGGCACTTCGCGAGCAGCTTGGTAAAGGGGTCGAGTTGTGCCGCGGCCACTGCGGCAACCTTGACCGCGTCCGAGTCCTTGACGGCCACGTCTCCGTTGATCCACCACAACAGGGTGAGCGCCAGAGAGTAGACGTCAGACTTTGTGGTGGCTGCGCCGATGAGCTGAGTCACCTCAGGGGCCCGAAAGGGGACCGAACCGTCGACGGTATCGGCCAGTATCGGTCCGACCGTGGCCTGGTTGTCGGCGTGTGCGAGGTAGAAGTCCCGGAATAGGACTCGATCCTGCTTACCGACTAGAACACGTGCAGGCATCAGACCGCGATGTACTACGCCTGTCTGATGTACCTCAGCGAGGGCGTCGAAGGCGTCGACGACGATACCAGCGGCCCTTGCGGTAAGACCCTCGCCCTCCTTGACCTCAAGTTGCCCCGCGGCGGCATGGCGGGCGAGAGAGACGCTCGGGATGGGCCGTGTTGGAAGGACGATCCAGCGCCTCACGTCGTCCGTGAACGTGGCCTCGACGGACCACGAACGCTGGATGTCAGCAATCTGCTTCGTAGCCTGGCGTTCGTGCGTTACGAGCGCCTGTGCGTCGACACCAGGTCCCCAGCCGTCCATCGGGTAAACCCGCAGTAGCGCGGGATCGCCGTCGCTGTCCTTGGCCTCAAATACGCGCGAGCGCCCGACGCTCTCGACCTCCGCCTCAACAATAAACGGTCCGAGCTCCGACGGCTTAGCCTCTCGCACAGCCAGCCCGCTGACGAAGTCCATCACCTTCTTCCGGATCTGCTGGAAGCCAGTTACACCACTGTCGTCCTCCTGCAGGGCTCCAGCAGCGTCATCGAGCAAGAGGATCTGGTCGTCGTCGTACGGGTAACTGCTCGTGTCGAGGTCGAGGTTCGGATGCGACAGCAGGACCCGCGCTTGGACGAGGTGAGTGCCCCTAGCGGCAGAGCCGTACCCCTGAACCGCGTCCTTGAGGACGCCGGCGAGGATCTTGGCGACCTGGCTGTTGCGGCCGATAGGGCTTTGGCGCAGTTGACCCTTGACCTGCCAGCCGCCGTTCTGCACCCGGATGGTGGGGCCCCAGTGCTTCTGCTCCAAAACGAATATGCGGTTGGTGCCGATGACGAGGAGATCGACGTCGTCCTTCTGCGGGGTCGGCAAGGCCCGGCCAGCGACGATCAACCACTCTGCGGGTAGACCAGCCGCCAGAGTCTCAGCGGTGTCCTGCTCGCCCGGCCCCGCGTAGGCGTAGACGACAAGTTCAGCCACGATCAGGTACCCCCTCGTAGTGGTCGGGCCAAAGCCATCGGCGGACATGAGCCTTGTCCGTGCTGAGGATCTTCAGATAACTGTTGTCGCGGGTGTAAGTGATGAGGAGTTGATCCTTGGCCCGGGTCGCGCCCACAAAGGACGCGCGAGCGATCCTTAGCGAATCATCATCCTCGGGATCAAGTGGCGGCAATGTGTCGAGACCGAAGAAGAAGACAACCGGAAACTCGTGACCCTTCGCCGAGTGAGGCGTGATGATCTTGACGGTGTTGGTAGTGCGGTCGAACGCCTTCTTGTCATCCTTTGACACGACAGCCGCATATGGGATCTCGACTGCGTCGAATGCAGATCGGATATGACCGACGAGGCCCTTGTATCTAGGGATTATCACGGCGATGTCGCCTGGCTCACGATCGCCACTTGCCAGCATCATGCTGACCTCCCAGGCGACCACAGCTGCTTGCTCGGCCGGGGAGTCTGCCCAGATCAAGTCGACAGGTTCGCCATCTGGCGCCTGATCCATCGAGGCAACTGTGAATTCCTCACTGATTCCCGAGACTGCTCCCAGGATGTTGCGAGTCGTCCGGTATGGCCGGTGAAGATGCAGCTCCTCGACACCCCGCCCATTGATGATCTCTGGGAGGTCGTGGTCACCGTAAAGTGACTGCGCATTGTCACCTGCCATCACCATCCCGCCACGGTTGGGCGTAAGCGCTTGGTAAATTATCGCGAGCCACGACGCATTGAAGTCCTGCACCTCGTCGAGGAGGACAGCATCAGCGATCGGTTGCCTATCGCTCAGCCTCGCCTGAGCCATATTCCGCCGGTTCGCTGCCTCGTCGGTGAAAGAGAACCGAACGCCGTATTCTGCGGCGAATGGCCACATCGTGGTCACTTCGACGTTGGGGTAGCCGGCGACCAAGCTCTTGAGATAGGAAACCAGTGCGTTGTTGAAACACAAGAACTTGATCCGCCAATCCGGATGATGCGCGGAAAGCCAGCGTCCGCGTGCGGCCAGCACGAGTGTCTTGCCGCTGCCCGGCGGCCCTTGCACGCGGGCCACATCGATGTCCTCACGCTGCGCAATCGAGGCCTGCACGGTGTCCAGAGTGACCCGCAACCTCTCTCGCTCGCCGGCACCCTCGTCGCGGGCGCCGCGACGAAAGGTGGTCTCAAACGTGAACGTTGGCTCCAGTAGCTCAGCGATTGAGGCGGCGAGGCTTTCGCCGAGCGGCTGCGCCCGCAAGGTCGTCAACCAGGTCGGATCGACGAGCTGCCTTGGACTGATGCTCGTGCGTCCGCCCAGGCCTACTTGCGGCTCCCTGAGTTGGTGTTGAGGGTTCAGCACCACCCTCCCAATCGGGGTGGCCGCGTCCAGTCGCAGAGTCTGACGCAGGGAGTGCACCTTCTCGTTGAGACGCAGGAATGGCGCGGGATCGCCCACCTTGGCTTGCGACTCGTCGATGTCGATGGCCACAAGGCCGATCTTCGGATGGAGCACGACGAGACTCGGTTCACCGTCACCGGCGAGCAGGACAACCCGCCCGCCATCTTCCGCGAGCTGCTTGGAGAGGGTACGGACGACTGTCTGAGCGTCGAACGTGGCGTCAGAACTCGTCGTCATCGCCACCTTCCCCAACCGTCAGTCACGTAGCGCATGGCCCAGGCTAGTGAATTCCCCTGGGCATGGCCCCTGGGCATGTCCGGACACTGCCTGGCGAGAGTCCTCAGCCGACGGCGTGAGGCTGTTCGTGAGCGTAGTAGGCGTCTTCGAGTCGGGGGACGAAATGTCGCCTTGCGACTGAATAGGCAGCGGTCGCCCGGCCTGGCCCGGTCGGCGGTGAAGGCGAACTCGACGTCTTCGACGACCTTCCAGGGCGTCAGCTGCATGATCAGACAGCGTTGAACCCGCTGATCGTCTGGGGCAGGGGCGTCGTCGTTAGCCGACAGCCGCCGACCGACTCGGCTGGCAAGGTGGCGGCCAACCGGACCAATTGGCGGCCGTCGCTGAACGCCATTGCGCCATAGGCGTGCCGGGTCGCGACCAGACCCGCCCCTACGGCCGTCAGTGACATACCCCTCCCTCCTCACGAACCGCGCCACGTTTCAGTCCAGGAACTCAAGAAGATCATCCGCAGACACCTGCAACTCACGCCGAATTGTGTCGATGAGAATCGGCCACAGCTCAGGCGCCACGGAGGCTTTAACCTGTGCGGCCAGCTCAGCAGCGCTCGCCATGAGGACCGTACTCTGGAGCGGCGTTGTGACGAGTTCTCGCCGCCATCTGTCCGCTTCAGTCCTTGAGGCCGCCGGTTCTGCGGCGGCCGTCGTCGGCGCCGAAGTGACCGATGCATCTCGGCCCCCCATGGCGGTGACCTCTCGGGACGACGCCTTGACATCGGATTCATGGCCTTCGCCTATCGATTGCGTCGGAATCGTGGGCGTGCCAGCGGACGCCGAAGCTTCGCTTGGCATGCCGGCTTCCTCCAACCCGGTGCCCGCAAGTCCTTCGTGCACAACAGCGAGGTGCTTCGTTGTTCGCGTGAGTGCGATATACAACAGGCGTAAGCCCTTATCCGTCCGAGCAATACCAACTGGGTCAACAACGACCACGGCTTCGAACTCGAGACCCTTCGCTGTTGCCGGGTCGACGATGTTGATGCCACTCGGCGCGAGCTCGCCGTCCAGGCCGTCCGCCCACTTCACGTCACGAGCCCGCATGACCTCGGCAAGCTCTGCCCATCGTCCAAGCGGCGCGATGATGCCAACGAAGAGTCCGCGAGCCGCGTACGACTGTGCCTTTGATACCGCCACCCGCACAAGGTCACCAGAATCGTCGAACACCAGATCAGGTGGCCCGACCGATCGCACGACTCGCGGGGGCTCGACATGGGGGGCGATCCGCGGCAGCAATTGCGCAGCTAGGGCCATGACTTCCTGCGGTACCCGATACCCAATCTTGAGGGTTTCGACGGTTCCGGGGTACTTCTGCTTCAAGCTCGCCACGACGTCCCACCAGTCATCGCACGCGCCCGGAGCTGTTGACTGAGCGATATCGCCGACGAGTGTCATCGAGCCGTCGAGGCTTCGGCGTCGAAGCGACCGAAGCTGCATGGGCGTGAGGTCCTGGGCCTCGTCGACCACGATGTGCCTGTATCGCTGCGGAGCTCCGACCAGTAGCGCATGCGCCTCATCTAGGAGCGGGACATCCGCGTCCGTCCAGCGTTCCTCTGACACGCGATCAGCCGCCTGCCGGTAAAGCGCTTGGACCTCTGCTGCGGTGAACACATCACCGGCCGCCTCGAGCAACCGCTCACGAGACCCCAGGAGCTCTCTCAAGAACTGAGCCGGGCTCAAGCTGGGCCATAGCCGTTCCAGAATTGCATCCACGACGTTCGCGGGAGCTGAACCGCCGGACCGTGCTTCGAGCGGTCGCTGGATCACAGCTCGCAACTGGTTGCGAGCCGTCATGTACGGCGTAGCGGGGAACTCCTGCCGCAAGTCAGCGACAATCGCTTCAAGCTGATCGTCGTCCATCGCGAGGTCCGCGGCCCTGAACCCCTCCGGGACGCGGATGCGAGCACGAAGCCCTCGTTCCAGCAAGCCGGCCATCCGGTTTTCGGCCTTGAGACTTGCCAACGACACCAGTTCCGCGGTGCCGGTTGAGGGTGCCGGTCCTAGGGCCTTCAGGTGGCGATGGTCAACACCGTGATCACCAAGGTCCGGCAGGACCCGGCTGATGTATCGGCCGAAGGTCGCGTTGGGGCCCACAACGAGGACCTCTGCCGTTGTCAGGGTTGGTTCGTTGAACAACAGCCAGGACACGCGGTGCAATGCGACGGCCGTCTTCCCCGTGCCCGGGCCTCCCTGGATGACTAGCAGCGACTCAAGCGGATGCCGGATCAGCGTGTCCTGCGCCGCCTGGATGGTCGCCGCGATGTCCCGCATCGAGTCGTCGCGGCTGCTGTTCAGGGCAGCCATGACTGAGTCGTCCTTCCGGACGTACTCGGCTTCGTCGAACCGTTCCAACTCTTCGAGGAGATCTGCGAAGACGAGGTCCTGCCAGTCCTCGATGCGGTTGCGCTTTGCCTCGAAGGTTCGCTTGCGCGTCACACCGCCGGGCTCGTTCGCCGTCGCACGGTAGAAGGGGATGGCAGCCGGGCTCTGCCAGTTGATGACTAGCGCGTCCTTGTCCTCGTTGAGGACCGATCTCTTCCCGATGTAGAGGCGCTCACCGTCGAGGTCGAACCTGCCGAAGGCAACGGCGTCGTCCTGCGACACGGCCAGTCGGGCGCGCTTCGCGTTCTCGTGGAGCGCATGGCCTGCCTTCGTGTCGGCCGCCTGCAACGCCGCGAGGTCGAGGCTTTCGAGTTGCCGATCACGCTCTGCTAGTGCCGCGTCGAAGTAGTCCTGCTCTGCTGCCAACTCCGCGGGATCTGTCATCCCGTCGCTCCCACGATGATCTCCGTCGCCGCCCCGTCGCGACCGACATTCGACATCTTGCCAGCGGCCACGAGCCACCGTTACGAGATGGCTAAACGGGGGCATCGCCAGACTTGCGCGTAGGGGCCTACGAGGAGCGCCGTCCAGGGCGCCGGAGCATCCGCTCAAGTTTGGGGCGTATTTGGGGCGACCACCCGATCAAGCCCGCTCAGCCCCGGTGACAGCCGGACGAAACAAGATCGGCCCCTGACCCGCGCATCCGCAGGTCAGGGGCCGATTTGTCGCTGTCTCAACGAGTGCGCCCGAAGGGATTCGAACCCCTAACCTTCTGATCCGTAGTCAGATGCTCTATCCGTTGAGCTACGGGCGCGTGCTCCCCGGCCGGGCCGGGCAACGGGTACCGAGGATACCCGAACGGGCCGCTGGGACCGAATCGGGTTTCGGGAGCAGGCCAGCCGCGCCACGACGCGGGCCACCACGCCTCGGGAGCAGCCCGCCGGACGGCGCGCCGTCGGCGGCCGTCCGAGACCGGCGAAGCCAACGTCCGACGTCGCGGCCCGTGACGACGCACGCGCCCCGGGGACTCCCCGTCGATGCGTCCCGGCGCCACCCCGGAGACGGTCGACCTTGTGAACACGTGACGTTCCGTAAACGGTTTCATCGCCCCTCGGGCCACTGACAACGCTGTCGACAGCAACTTTTTGCAGCGGAACGGCAGTTGGCTTTCGCGCAGGTCAGGGGCTTGTGACAAGTTTCACTAGGCTCCCACCGGGGAAGTGTTCACATCGCCGGGCACCGCTCTTACGGTGGTTGAGCGGCCGGTAACACGGATGTAGCACCTCAGTGATGTCACGCCGCGTAACCAGGATGACGGCCGGTCGAACCGGCCTCCGCAAGCACACCCCCGAGGAAAGGGCAGCCAGTGACCACGACCGACGAGACCCGGACGACCACGCCGGCCACCACGCCGGGCACCGGCATCGACCTGACCGGCGTCGCCGCCGCGGACCTCGCGACCGTCGTCGCGCAGTCCGCCCCGACCTCCCACACCCGCCTCGTCGCCTGGGTCACCGAGGTCGCCGCCCTCACCACGCCGGACCGGATCCACTGGGTCGACGGCACCGACGCCGAGCGCGACGCGCTCGTCGCCGGCCTCGTCGAGGCGGGCACCTTCGTGCCGCTGGAGAAGAAGGCCAACTCGTACTGGTGCGCGAGCGACCCGAGCGACGTCGCCCGGGTCGAGGACCGCACCTACATCTGCTCCGTCGACCCGGACGACGCCGGCCCGACGAACAACTGGCGCGACCCGGGCGAGATGCGCGCCCTCATGTCCGACCTGTACCGCGGCTCGATGAAGGGCCGCACCATGTACGTCATCCCGTTCGTCATGGGGCACCTCGACGCGAAGAAGCCGTTCTTCGGCGTGGAGATCAGCGACAGCGCCTACGTCGTCGCCTCCATGCGGATCATGGCCCGCGTCGGCACCGAGGTGCTCTCGGTGATGGGTGAGGACGCCCCGTTCGTGCCCTGCCTGCACTCGGTCGGCGCGCCGCTCGAGCCCGGCCAGGCCGACGTCTCGTGGCCGTGCAACGACACCAAGTACATCGTCCACTTCCCCGAGGCCCGCGAGATCTGGTCCTACGGCTCGGGCTACGGCGGCAACGCCCTGCTCGGCAAGAAGTGCTACTCGCTGCGCATCGCCAGCGTCATGGCGCGCGACGAGGGCTGGCTCGCCGAGCACATGCTGATCCTCAAGCTGACGAACCCCGAGAACAAGGTCCACTACATCGCCGCGGCGTTCCCGAGCGCCTGCGGCAAGACGAACCTCGCGATGCTCCAGCCGACGATCCCCGGCTGGAAGGTCGAGACCCTCGGCGACGACATCGCGTGGATGCGCTTCGGCGAGGACGGCCGGCTCTACGCCGTCAACCCCGAGAACGGCCTCTTCGGCGTCGCCCCGGGCACCGGCTGGGACACCAACCCCAACGCGATGCACGCGATCGAGAAGGGGGACAGCATCTTCACGAACGTCGCCCTCACCGACGACGGCGACGTGTGGTGGGAGGGCATGACCCCGGAGCGGCCCGCGCACCTCACGAGCTGGAAGGGCAAGGACTGGACGCCGGCGTCGGACGAGCCCTCGTCGCACCCGAACAGCCGGTTCTGCACGCCGATCCGGAACTGCCCGATCCTCGCGCCCGAGTACGACGACCCGAACGGCGTCCCGATCTCGGCGATCCTGTTCGGCGGCCGCCGCAAGACGACGATCCCGCTCGTCACCGAGGCCCGCGACTGGGCGCACGGGGTGTTCATGGGCTCGACGATCTCCAGCGAGACGACCGCCGCCGCGACCGGTGCGGTCGGCGTCGTCCGCCGTGACCCGATGGCGATGCTGCCCTTCATGGGCTACCACGCCGGTGACTACTTCCAGCACTGGCTGAACGTCGGCAAGCAGGCCGACGCCTCCAAGCTGCCGAAGATCTTCTACGTCAACTGGTTCCGCCGCGACGCCGAGGGCGGCTTCGTGTGGCCCGGCTACGGCGAGAACAGCCGCGTCCTCAAGTGGGTCATCGAGCGCATCGAGGGCACGGCCGACGCGACCGAGACCTTCGTCGGCCACGTCCCGGCCCCGGGCGCGCTCGACACCGACGGCCTCGGCCTCACCGCCGAGCAGCTCGAGGTCGCCCTCGCGGTCGACGCCGAGGAGTGGAAGAAGGAGGTCCCGCAGATCGAGGAGTGGTTCGCCAAGATCGGCGACAAGGTCCCTTCGACGCTGCTCACCGAGCTCGACGGGCTCAAGGCGCGACTCGGTCTGTAGTCCTCCCAGGACGAAGATCGCGTGACGGCCGGGCGGGGACCTCCCCGCCCGGCCGTTCGCGTTCCCGGCACTCTTCCCACATCGCCCGCGGCACCGCAGTATGGAACTCCAGCCCGACCGACCCACTGCCGTGTCATCGGGGGACGCCATGAGGAAAGACCCGGTCCTCGCGACGGCGGACGCCCGAGCGGCGTTCCTCGCCGACGAGCCGGTCCCGGCCGCCGTCCGGCCGCCGATCCTCGCGTCCTGGGCCCGCTCCCGGGAGCACCACGTCGCCCCCGACCGCATCGACCTCGGCCGGGAGAACGACGCGTACCGCTCGTCACCGCTGCTCGACGCGGCCCGCCCGGTCGTCGAGGCGGCCGCCGACCTGCTCGCGACCGAGCCGGTCAGTCTCATCCTCTGCGACGACAACGGCACGGTCCTCGAGCGCCGCACCGGCGACTCCGGGCTCCAGCAGCACCTGGACAGGGTGTGGCTCGCGCCCGGCTTCTCCTACGCCGAGCGGTACGTCGGCACGAACGGGATCGGGACCGCGCTGGAGAGCCGCGGCCCGGCGGACGTCGTCGGCGCCGAGCACTGGGCCGAGGGGCTCGAGGACCTCGCCTGCACCGCGGTCCCGGTCCGGCACCCCGTGACCGGCCGGATCGTCGGCGTCCTCAACCTCACGTGCTGGCGCAAGGACGCCGGCCCGCTCCTCATGGCGACGACGGCGATCACCGCGCAGCAGGTCGAGCAGCGCCTGCGCGAGCACGTCGGACGCCGCGAGGCCGCCGTCCTCGAGGACTTCGTCACCGCCTGCCGCCGCAGCCCGGACGCCGTCGTCGCCGTGAGCGAGGACGTCCTCATGCTCAACGACCGGGCCCGCGACCTCATCGTCCCCGGCGACCACGACCGCCTCGTCGAGGTCGCCTCGGAGGCGCTGGCGGGCGGACGACGGACCCGCCTCGTCGTGGACCTGCCCAGCGGGACGTCGGCCCGGGTCGACTGCCGCCCGACATGGGCCGCCGACGGCACCGGCGGCGGCGTGCTCGTCGTCCGGTCGACGAGCGGCCGGGCCGAGACCGGCGAACCGGCCCCGCGGGTCCGCGCCCGTCAGCGGACGCCGTCCGCACCGGTCGGGCGGCGCCACGTGCCGACGGTCGCCGTCGGCTCGGGGACGCTCTGGACGATGTGCCGCTCCGCCGTCGAGCGGCACGTCGCCGCCCGCGAGTGGGTCGTCCTCGCCGGCGAGCCCGGCTCCGGACGCCGCACCCTGGCCCGCGCCGCCCACGAGGCTTACGCCCCGGCCACCCCCTTCGAGGTGTTCGCGGCCGAGGACTTCGGCCCGCAGTGGCTCGCGGACGTCGCCCGGGCCGCGGCCGACCCTGAGGGCACCCTGGTGCTCGCGGACGTCGACCGGCTGCCGCCCGGGGCCGGCCGCCGGCTCACCGACGTCCTCGAGCCGCGCCGCTGGTGCGAGGAGACCGAGCGCGCCTGGGTCGTCGTCACCGTCACCTCGGGCCCGCTCGCGGACGACGTCGCCGACCTCGTCGAGCGGGTCCCCTTCACCGTCGAGGTGCCGCCGCTGCGCCACCACGTCGAGGACGTCCCCGACCTCGTGCGGCACGCGCTCGCCGCCGTCGCCGTCCGCCCCGGCCAGGAGCGGCCGACGATGTCGCCGGAGGCGATGCGGGTGCTCGCGCGCTGCCGCTGGCCCGGCAACACCGCCCAGCTGCGGCAGGTCGTCGAGCGGGTGCTCGCGCGCCGGCGCACCGGGGTCGTCGGCGTCGACGACCTGCCGGCGGAGGTCTTCGTCGGCGTCCGCCGCGTGCTCACGCCGGTCGAGGCGCTCGAGTGCGACGCCATCGTCGACGCGCTGCGCAGCACCGGCGGCAGCCGGACGAAGGCGGCCGCCGTGCTCGGCCTCTCACGGGCGACGGTCTACCGCAAGGTCCGCGAGTACGGCCTGGCGCTGCCGTAGCGCCAGGCCGCACCCGCGGGTCGGTCCGACCGCGGTCAGCTGCCCGCGGCCGGTCCCCCGTACCGCGCCTCGAAGAGGCTGCGGCAGTACTCGCCGTTCGTCTCGATGCCGACCCGCACGAGCCGCGCCCGCCGCAGGTGCAGCGGGACCTGCTCGACGGGCAGCGGCACCCCGTCGAACGTCAGCAGGAGCGGGGCGTCGTCGTCCGCGGGCTGGCCGATGAACCGGCGCCGGGCCCGCAACCGCTCCAGGTCGGCGGACGGCGGCACGTCGCCCAGGCGCATCGTCGCCAGGTCGTCCGGGGTCGCCCCGGCGTCGACGAGGGGCCGGGCGACCCGGTCCTGGCCGGCCATGACGGCCTTGCGGATGAACGTCGCCCGCAGCTCGTCGAGCTCCTCGACGGCCTCGCCGTCGAAGGTCTGGACGAAGCCGGCCCCGGCGGCCACGCCGCCGTTGATCTCGGCGGAGGCGTGGTGGTCGAGGAGCGCGACGTCGGCCCGGGTCACGCCCGGGACGGCGCTCACCGCCTCGAACGCGTCGGCGACCATGAGGAACGAGAAGTTCGGCGCGCAGAAGAACGTCGGCAGCCGCAGCCGGACGGTGGCGACGCCGTCCGCCCCGACCTCGGCCCGCTCCACGAACCCCAGCGTCGTCACCGGTTCGTCGAGCTCGGGGTCGAGGACGGTCCCGAGCGCTGCCCACACGGCGTCCCGCAGCGCGCCCGCGCCGGCCGTGGCCGACGCGGGCGACACCTGCACGGTCATGTCAGCTCCCGGCGACGAGCTGCTCGCCGGGCTGCTCGACGACGTCGATCTGCGACTCGGGCAGCCGGCACTCGGCCGGCACGTCGAGGCCGTACAGCCGCGCGGCGTTGAGGCCGAGGATCTTCTTCTTGGCCGCCGTGCTGAGCCGCGGGTAGTCGCTGAACGCCTCCTCGTCGGGCATCTGCCAGTCGACGAAGCCCTCGATCTGCCACTTCGGCGTCCAGATGTGGTAGTCGCCGCCGTAGGTCATGCGGTCCTCGCCGACCCAGAAGAGCAGCTCGCCCATGACCTTCGCGAAGAACTTCGGCCGCGCGTGCATGAGCCCGCCGATGACGACGGACAGGCCCGCGTAGACGTTCGGCTCCTGCACCGCCATGAAGGCGAAGTCCTCGATGCGCGGCAGGCCGACGTGCTCGACGATGAAGTTCAGGCCCTGGAAGTCGGTCGCGACCTGGTCGACGTCCGACATGTCGAACGCGTCCTTGTTGAGCGGCCAGATCGTCGGGCCCTTGTGCACGTGCTGGTTGACGATCCCCAGCTCCTGGCACTTCTCCAGGTAGCGGTACGACATCGGGTCCGTGAGCTTCCAGCCTCGGGAGCCGTCCTGCCACTCGGCCGTGTAGAGCTTGACGCCCTTGAGCTTGTACGCCTCGGCCTCGGCCTCGAGCTTCTCCAGGCCGGCCTCGCCGTCACGCGGGTCCCAGCGGCCGTTGACGATGAGCCGCTCCGGGTACTTCTCGACCATGGAGCTGTTGCGCTCCAGGGTGTTGAAGCCCGTCGTGTACCAGTCCTTGAGGTACGTCGACTGGAAGATCGCGACGTCGACGTAGCCCTCGGTGAACATGTCCCGGACGAAGTCGGCCTCGTCGACCTTGAGGTAGCGCTCGTAGTCCCAGTGGGTCTCGGGCGGGCCGAGCTGGTGGTAGCCGTAGAAGCAGTCGATCCATCCCTTCGCGTACTCCTCGCGGCCGGGCTTCCAGTTCTCCCGGCTCGCGTCCCAGAAGTGGCTGTGGGAGTCGACGATGAAGTACTTCTCGCCGTCCTTCTCGTACATGGCAGACTCCTTGCGGCAGAAGGGTTCTCAGGGGAAGGGCGGGACGTCAGGGGACGAGGATCGCCCGGCCGCGGACCTTGCCCGCGTCGAGGTCGTGCAGCGCGTCGAGCGCCGCGGAGAGCGGGTACTGCTGGGTGTGGAGCGTGACCTTGCCCGCCTGCGCGAGCACCATGAGCTCGGCGAGGTCGGTGTACGTGCCGACGATGTTGCCGATGACGTTCTTCTCGCCGGCGACGAAGTCGAGGGTCGGGATGCGCAGCTCACCGCCGTAGCCGATGACGAACTGCGAGCCCGCGGGTGCGGTCATCGCCCAGCCGTTGTTCTCGGCGCCCTGCTCGGCGACGAAGTCGAACACGACGTTCGCGCCCGCACCGCCGGTGAGCTCCTTGACCTGGTCGACCTCGGTGCCGTCGGCGACGACGGTCACGTCGGCGCCGAGCTTGGAGGCGAGGGCGAGGGCGTCCGGGTTGCGGTCGACGACGACGATCCGGGTCGCGGTGAGCGCTGCGAGGCACTGGATCCCGATGTGGCCGAGGCCGCCGGCGCCCTGGACGACCGCGGTCGTGCCCGGGGTGAGCAGCGGGACCGCCTTGCGGACGGCGTGGTAGGCGGTGATGCCCGCGTCGGCGAGCGCCGCGACGTCCGCGGGGTTCGTCGACGGGTCGAGCGGCACGCAGGCGCGCGCCGTCGTCCGCAGGTACTCCGCCATGCCGCCGTCGTTGTTCGACAGCCCGGGGAAGAACGCGTTCTGGCACTGCATGTCCCGGCCGGCCCGGCAGGGCAGGCAGAGGCCGCAGCTCGGCTGCGGGTGCAGGATCACCGTGTCGCCGACGGCGACGTTCGTGACCCCGGCGCCGATCTCGGCGACCCAGCCGGCGTTCTCGTGGCCGATGACGTAGGGCAGCGTCGGCCCCATCGCCTCGGCCCACTGGCCCTCGAGGATGTGCAGGTCGGTGCGGCAGACGCCCGCGCCCCCGACCTTGATGATGACGTCGAGCGGAGCGGTGATCGTCGGCTCGGGGATGTCGTCGATGCTCGGGTCGACGTGGTACTCGTGCACGCGGACGGCCTTCACCGCCACCTCCTCGTGACTGCGTGGACCCACCCGGTCCGACGGCGACGCCGTCGGCGAGGTCTGTGCGAGGAGGCTAAGGACGTGCGGGGGACCCCGACCGTCTCAGTTTGAGACGAGGGGACCTCGGGCCCTGGACGACGGCCCGCCGGCCGGCCCCGACGGCGGCGGTCAGCGGGTCGGGAACACCTGGCGCACAGGGGGTGCGAGCCGCACGAGCCGGTCGATCGTCGCCTCGTCCAGCTGGACGGTGCGCAGCCCGTTCGACGCCGTCGCGCACGGTCCGAGCCGGCCGAGGACGAGACGCAGCTCCTCGCCGACGGTCGGCGTGGCTCCGGGCCGGTACCGCAGGAGGACGACGGCGACGCCGACCTCCGGGCCGGCCGCGGGCTCCGGCTGCGTGCAGCGGGCCTGCGGCGCCGGGAGGTCCTCGACGAGCCCGGCCAGCTCGGCGACCGCCGTCGGGTCGAGCGTGCTGCTCGTGCGCAGGCGCGCGGCGTCCGGGGCGGCGGACGCGGCGCCGGGGTAGTCGCAGACCCGGCCCGAGACCGGCCCCCACGGCACGAGGTAGGTCGACGACGGCCACGTCGCGGGCAGTGCGTCGGCGAGGACCGCCGGGCACGCCGGGGCGGGCAGCACGTTCGGCGCCGACGGCGGGCCGGCCACCGCCCGGCCGGTGAGGGCGGCCCCGACGAGGAGCCCGCCGACGACCACCCCGGTCAGGGCCCTGACGGTCGTCGGCTGCACGGTCACCGGGCCATCCTGCCAAGCCGTGAAGGTTCGCATCCCGGCGGCCGGCACCGGCACGTCGCAGACTCGGGCGGGGACCCGTGCACGGCGTGGCGGCCGTCACCGGGCCGTCACGGAGGTCACAGCGGCGAAAGACCTGGTCAGGACGTTGCTGGGACCTCCGTCATGGGTAAGGACAGCCTTGGTAGCCCTACGGTCGAAGCGATCCGCCAACGCAGCCGCCGCGAGGCCACGAGCTACCGGTGACAGGCCCCCGGGGAGGTTCCCCGGAGCGCCCGACGAGCGGGCACGAGCACGAGGAAGGGCAGCCCCGTGACAACCACCGACACGAGGACCACGATCAGCGACGCCCCGACCCGGCACGCGGCACTGGCCGCCTGGGTCGCCGAGGTCGCCGCTCTCACCACCCCCGACGCCGTCCAGTGGGTCGACGGCAGCGACGAGGAGAACGCCGCGATCGTCGACACGCTCGTCGCGAGCGGCACGTTCACCCGTCTGGCCGGCAAGCCGGACAGCTACTGGTGCGCCAGCGACCCGAGCGACGTGGCGCGTGTCGAGGACCGGACGTACATCTGCTCGAAGCTCGAGGAGGACGCCGGCCCGACGAACCACTGGATGGACCCGGACGACATGCGGGCCACCATGACCGAGCTGTACCGCGGCGCCATGAAGGGCCGCACCATGTACGTCATCCCGTTCGTCATGGGCCGCCTCAACGCAGACCGTCCGTTCTTCGGTGTGGAGATCACCGACAGCGCGTACGTCGTCGCGAGCATGCGGATCATGGCGCGCATCGGCACCGACGTGCTCGACGCGATGGGCACACAGGCCCCGTTCGTCAAGGCCCTGCACTCCGTCGGCGCACCGCTCGAGGCCGGCCAGGCCGACGTTCCCTGGCCCTGCAGCGAGACGAAGTACATCACCCACTTCCCCGAGGACCGCGAGATCTGGTCCTACGGCTCCGGGTACGGCGGCAACGCCCTCCTCGGCAAGAAGTGCTACTCGCTGCGGATCGCCTCGGCGATGGCGCGTGACGAGGGCTGGCTCGCCGAGCACATGCTCATCCTCAAGCTGACGAGCCCGGAGAAGAAGGTCACGTACGTGGCCGCGGCCTTCCCGAGCGCGTGCGGCAAGACGAACATGGCGATGATCGAGCCGACCGTGCCGGGCTGGACCGCCGAGATGATCGGCGACGACATCTGCTGGATGCACTTCGGCGAGGACGGCCGGCTCTACGCGCAGAACCCCGAGGCGGGTCTGTTCGGCGTCGCCCCCGGCACCGGCTGGCACACCAACCCGGCCGCCATGCGCGCCGTCGAGAAGGGCCGCTCGATCTTCACGAACGTCGCGCTCACCGACGACGGCGACGTCTGGTGGGAGGGCATGACGGAGGACAAGCCCGCGCACCTCACCTCGTGGAAGCACGAGGAGTGGACGCCGGACGCCGGCTTCGTCTCCTCGCACCCGAACAGCAGGTTCTGCACCCCGATCAGCAACTGCGACATCCTCGCCCCCGAGTACTACGACCCGAAGGGCGTCCCGATCTCGGCGATCCTGTTCGGCGGCCGGCGCGCAGGCGTCATCCCGCTGGTCACGCAGGCGCGCGACTGGGCGCACGGCGTCTTCCTCGGCGCGACGACGAGCAGCGAGACCACGGCCGCGGCGACCGGCGCGGTCGGGGTCGTCCGGCGTGACCCGATGGCCATGCTGCCCTTCATCGGGTACCACGCCGGCGACTACTTCCGGCACTGGCTCGAGGTGGGCAAGGGCGCCGACGCGGACAAGCTGCCGAAGGTCTTCTTCGTCAACTGGTTCCGCAAGGGGGCGGACGGCCGCTTCCTGTGGCCGGGCTTCGGCGACAACAGCCGCGTCCTCACCTGGGTCGTCGGCCGGCTCGAGGGCACGAAGGACGCCGTCGAGACGCCGATCGGGCTCGTCCCGACGCCCGCCTCGCTCGACACCGAGGGCCTGGACCTGCCGGCCGAGGACCTCGAGCGGGTGCTCGCGGTCGACGTCGAGGAGTGGAAGCACGAGGTCGAGCTCATCGAGGAGTGGTTCGCCACGATCGGTGAGAAGACCCCGACCAGCCTGGTCGACGAGCTCGACGCGCTCAAGGTGCGCCTCGGGATCGCCTGACCATCTTCTCCCGCACCCGTCGACGACGGCGGGCGGGGGACGACCAGACGGCGCCGTCCGGACACGATCCGGGCGGCGCCGCCGCCTGTCCGGGGGCTGCTCCCCCACGGCCGGGGACCGGTCGGGTCACTCGTAGCAGACGTAGTCCGGGGCGGGGGCGAGCGCGAGCACCTCGGGCGGGGTCATGATCCGCGAGCTGCCGCGCTCGTCCTCGACGAGGAAGAGCTTGAACCCCGGGCGCAGGACGCCGGCACCGGTCGGGGCCTCCACGGCGGCCGGGTCCCGGACGCCACCGGCCTGCACCCGCTCCCAGGACCGGCGCTTGGCGGCCGGGGTGCCGATGCCGTCCGCACTGCGCACCCAGCGCACCCCCGGCCGGCGGCGCAGCGCGCCGGGCGACCGGAGGACCGACGGCGCGAGCACGTGGACGACGACGAGCTTCTCCGGCAGGTCGTGCTCGACGACGAGGGCGGCGAGCCAGGCGGACACCGCGTCGAGGTCCTTGCCCGTCGTCGACCCGAAGGCCTCACCGGGGCGGACCCGGCCGCGGACCGCCCACTCGGGGTCGAGGGCCAGCCCGACGTCCGGCTCGCGGAGCCAGCGCTCGAGGGCCCGCACCTCGTCGAGGAAGGACGCCCGGCCGGGCTGGATGTTCAGCAGGAGCAGCGCCCGCCGGCGCCGGGCGGCGGCGAGGTGGGCGTCGACGACCTCGGCGCCGACCCGGACCCGGTAGGTGCCGTCGCGGCCGGGGCGGGCCTGCGCGACGACGGCGATGAGCTCGAGCGCCGGCAGCGGCTCGCGCCGGTCGGCACCGCTGCCCGCGTAGCCGGCCGCGCGCTTCTCCAGCTCGGCGGTCCGCGCGTCGAGGTCACCGATCCCGAGCCGGCCGAGCGCGGGCGCCCCGGGCAGCCCGGCGTAGGCGACGACCCGGTGCCGCGGGAAGAGCACCCGTCCGCCGCGGGGCAGCTCGGGCCGGTCCGTGGGCGCCGGCGACGGCTCCGGCTCGGGCTCCGCGGGCCCGGTCGCCGACGGGGCCGGCAGGGGCGCCGTCCGGACGCCGCCGGGTGCCGGGAGGGACGCCGTCCGCCCCGAGGAGCTGAGGACGGCACCGTCGTCACCGGCGGGCCGCCCGCTGCCGCGGACCGCCGTCGCGGCGGCCGCCCCCGCCGCGGCGAGGACGCCCAGGGTGACCGCCCGGCGGGTCAGCGCACGCACGTCGGGCACGCGGGTCCTCCTCTCCGGGACGTCGGCCGGTGGGGTCCAGTCTCGCCCCCCGAGCGACGCGCCTACCGCTTTGCCCCCCGGGACGCGGGACCGGTAGCCTTTCCCGGTCACGGGAGGCGTCGCCTAGTCCGGTCTATGGCGCCCGCCTGCTAAGCGGGTTTGGGTCTTAAAGCCCATCGCGGGTTCAAATCCCGCCGCCTCCGCTGACGAGTGAGACCCCAGGCACGCTCTTCGCCTGGGGTCTCACTCGTCATCCGACCCGTGGGATTTGGGAGGAGCCGGGCGAGGAACGAGCCCGGCGACGGGTCCCCCC
>NZ_MWLL01000237.1 GCF_002198675.1 Kineosporia sp. R_H_3
GGTACGCCCCTGTGCCGCCGACGAGCGCGGCCCCGCCCCCGGTCACCGGCCCGCTGCCGTCCCGCCGCAGCGTGAGCCGCAGCGGCGCCAGGGTCTCGGCCGGCGGCGGCGCCCAGGAGCTCCTCGACCGCGCGGTCGCCGCGGCCGGCCCGCTGCTGGAGCGGCTGCGCGGGGTGCCGCCGGTGATCCTCGTCGCGGCCGCCGCGTTCGGCGTCGGGGTCGTCATCGTCCTCGTGTCGCTGTTCACGTTCGGCGGCGGGGACGACGCCGAGGCGGGCACCGGGGCCGGTTCCTCGGCCCGGCCGTCCGCAGCGGCCAAGCCGGCGCCGATCGACCTCTCCACGGTGACCGCCGAGGCCTCGAGCGAGCAGGACGCCGAGGGCGGCACGTCCTACGGCGCGGACAACACGCTCGACGGCAAGCTCGCGACGGCGTGGAACAGCGACGGCAAGGCCGACGGGGCAGGTCCCGGCATCACGCTGACGTACACCTTCGACGCGCCCGTCGACCTGCGCTCGGTGAGCCTGACGAACGGGTACCAGAAGGTCATCAAGTCCAACGGCAAGAACCGCGACCTCTACACGGCGAACTCGCGGGTCAAGCAGGTCAAGGTCGTCACCGACGGCGGCGAGTGGACGTGGACGCTCCAGGACGCCCGCGCACCGCAGACCCTCCGCAAGGAGTTCGGCCGGACGAAGACCGTGACCCTGGAGATCCTCAGCGTCTACAAGGGCGCCCAGTACAAGGACACCGCGATCTCCGAGGTGGCCTTCACCGCCGTCGGCTGAGCGCCCGGCCGCCGGCTCAGCTCTCCGGCGGCGTCCAGACGTCGGTGCGGCTCATCCCGCCGGCGCGGCCCTTGCCCGCGATGACGAGCGCCATCTTGCGGCTGGCCTCGTCGATCATCTCGTCGCCGAGCATCGCCGCACCCCGCGCGCCACCGGCGGCCGAGGTGAACCACGCGTACGCGTCGAGGATGTTCTCCGCGTGGTCGTAGTCCTCCTGCCGCGGGTTGAACACCTCGTTCGCCGCGTCGATCTGCCCCGGGTGCAGAACCCACTTGCCGTCGAAGCCCAGCGCCGCGGACCGGCCCGCGACCCGGCGGAACCCGTCGACGTCCTTGATCGCCAGGTACGGGCCGTCGACCGCCTGCTTGTCGTTCGCCCGGGCCGCCATGAGGATCGACATGAGGATGTGGTGGTAGGCGTCCCCCACGTCGTACCCCGGCGGCTGCTCCCCGACGACGAGCGACTTCATGTTGATGCTCGCCATGAAGTCCGCCGGGCCGAAGATGATCGTCTCCACCCGCGGGCTGGCCTTCGCGATCGCGTCCACCGCGATGAGGCCCTTCGCGTTCTCGATCTGCGCCTCGATCCCGATCCGGCCGACCTCGTAGCCCATCGTCGTCTCGATCTGCGTCAGCAGCAGGTCCAGCGCCACGACCTGCTCGGCCGACTGCACTTTCGGCAGCATGATCGCGTCGAGGTTCGCGCCCGCGCCCTCGACGACCTCCACGACGTCCCGGTACGTCCAGTGCGTCGTCCAGTCGTTGACCCGCACCACCCGGATCCTTGTCCCCCAGCCGCCCTCGTTGAGCGACGCGACGATCGTCTTGCGCGCCTCCGGCTTCGCCAGCGGTGCGCACGCGTCCTCGAGGTCCAGGAACACCTGGTCCACCGGCAGCGTCCGCGCCTTGTCGATCATCTTCTGGCTCGACCCGGGCACCGCCAGGTTCGACCGGCGGGGACGCACCGGCCTCGTGCCGGGCGCGGTCGTCGGGGTCGTCGTCATCGTCGCTCCTCCTAGGGCTGGCTCCTGCGGACGCTACCCGCAGGTCGGCGGACGGTCACCGCACCTGCGCGTGACGTGGTTCACCCGCGCTCACACGACACCCTGCGCGTCGACGAACGCCTCCGCCCGCGCCCGGCCCTGGGCCCGGACGACGAGCGCGAGACCGACGAGCACGAGCACGGCGCCGGGCACGACCCCCAGCGGCGGCACCTGCTCCAGCCAGGCCCAGGCGACGAGGCTCGCGCCGGGGATCTCCAGGAGGATCGCCAGGGACAGCGGGGTCGCGCCGACGACGGGCACGGCGACGTTGAGCAGCGTGTGCCCGAGGACCTGGGCCGCAACCGTGAGCACGAGGAGCTCGACCCAGGTCCGCGGGGCGTAGCCCCCGAGCCTGACCCCCGCGAGCAGGCAGACCGGCCCGACGAGCAGGGCCGTCGTCCCGTACGCGACGAGCGTGTAGACGCCGGTCGACGTCGTCCGCCGCACCGACTCCCCGACGAGGGTGTACGCCGCACCGGCCATCCCGCCGCCGAGCGCCAGGAGGTCGCCGAGGAGCGCCGTCGGCGAGGTCCCGGCGTCGACCCCGGTCATGACGAGCACCCCGGCGAAGGCGAGGGTCACCCCCACGACGACGCCGAACGGCACCCGCTCGCCGCGCAGCCGCTGCCACGCGACCGTCCACACCGGGCCGGTGACGACGAGCGCCGTCGAGACGGTGACCGTCGTGAGGCGCAGGCTCGGCAGCCACAGCCCGAAGTGCAGCGTGAGGAACAGCCCGGAGAGCAGGCACCGCCGCCACGTCGCCGCGGGCAGCGCGGCGAGCTCGCGGCGGCTCGTCACGGCCACGACCGGCGCGGTGGCGAGGGCACCGAAGGCGGCGCGCCAGAACGCGACCGCGAACGCCGGCGCCGCGGTCGCGCTGCCGATGGGAGCGGCGAGCGAGACCCCGAGGACGGCCACCGTGACGAGCACCCAGGCCCGCGCCCTCGACGGCAACCGCCGCTGCTCGACCACCCGCGCACTCTTCCATGCCCGGCGGCACCCCGATGTGGCAGGCTGCCCGCGTGGGCACCACCGACCCGGGCACCGGCTTCTTCGGCGACCGCCGCGTCACGGCGGTCGTCCCCGCGCTCCCGGACGCCGCGGACCTCAGCCCCGAGCAGGCCGCCCTCGTCGCCGAGGCGTGCACGAAGAGCGGCCTGGTCTGGGTGCGACCGCACGACCTGGACCGCGCGGTCGCCGCCTGGCACGTGTGGCACGCGGACGCCGTCCACGTCATCTCCGGCGTCGACGAGCAGTACCTGCCTCTGCTCCAGGGCGTCGTCGAGGTGACCGTGCCGAGCAAGGACACCGGCGCCCGGCTGCTCGTCGTCCTCGCCCGGGCCGACCTGCTGCCCGTCCGCTCCCCCGAGTGGGAGGCCGCCACCGACGCCCTCGCGGCCAAGCGGCTCAACGCGCTCGACCCGGCCACGCAGCGCGAGCGGTGGGCCGCCGGCACGGTCGTCACCCGGCTCACCCCGGTCCACCTCGTCACGGCCGGCGCAGGCGCGGACGACGCCCCGTCCGGCGCCGCCCCGCCTCCGCCGTCCCCGGCGACGACCCGCGGCGACTACGCGCCCTGGCACCTCGGCGGCCGGCTCGGCCGCGCCGCACGCCGCCGCTGAGGGCGACCGCGCCTTCCTGCGGCCCCTGCGTCCCGGCGGGCGCCCCGGCCCGGCGTTAGCCTGCACGTCATGAGCGGACCTCCGTCGAGGGTCTTCGTCGCCCGGCTCGCCGGTCTGGCCGTCTTCGACCCCATCGGCGACCAGGTCGGCCGGGTGCGCGACGTCGTCGCCGTCTTCCGGGCCGGTTCGCAGGCACCGCGAGCGGTCGGTCTCGTCGTCGAGGTCCCGGGCCGCCGCCGGGTCTTCGTCCCGATGACCCGGGTCACCTCGATCGACGCCGGCCAGGTCATCACGACGGGGCTGGTCAACATGCGCCGCTTCGAGCAGCGCCCCACCGAGACGCTCGTGCTCGGCGAGATGCTCGACCGCACGGTCCGGCTGCGCGACGACGACGCGGACGGCGACGGCCCCGGTGACGAGGTCACCGTCGAGGACGTCGCCATCGAGCCCGGGCGCGCCCGGGAGTGGCGCATCTCCAAGGTGTTCGTCCGCCGGGGCCGCTCCGGCCGGCTGCGCCGCCGGGGCGAGACGCTCGTCGTCGACTTCGAGGACCTCGTCGGCTTCGGCGTCGTCGAGCACCGCCAGGGCGCGGCGAACCTGCTCGCGGCCTTCGACGAGCTCAAGGCGGCCGACCTCGCGGAGGTCATCCACGAGCTCACGCCGAAGCGCCGCCTCGAGGTCGCCTCGGCGCTCGACGACGAGCGCCTGGCCGACGTCCTCGAGGAGCTCCCCGAGGACGACCAGGTCGAGATCCTCTCGGTGCTCGGCGGGGAGCGCGCCGCGGACGTCCTCGAGGCGATGCAGCCGGACGACGCCGCGGACCTGCTCAGCGACCTCCCGGCCGACCAGGCCGAGCAGCTCCTCGGGCTCATGGACCCGGAGGAGGCCGACGACGTCCGCCGGCTGCTCGCCTACGCCGAGGACACCGCCGGCGGCATGATGACGCCGGAGCCGGTGATCCTGCCCCCGGAGGCCTCGGTCGCCGAGGGCCTGGCGCACGTGCGCCGCGCGGACCTGTCCCCCGCGCTGGCCGCCGCGGTCTACGTCTGCCGCCCGCCGTCGGAGACCCCGACGGGCAAGTACCTCGGGCTCGTCCACGTCCAGCGCCTGCTCCGCGAGCCCCCGCAGCAGGCCGTCGGGACGTTGCTGGACAAGGAGATCGAGCCGCTGTCGACCGACACCCCGCTCGGGGCGATCACCCGGCGGCTCGCGACGTACAACCTCGTCGCGCTGCCGGTCACCGACGAGGCGAACCGGCTCGTCGGGGTCGTCACCGTGGACGACGTCCTCGACCACCTGCTCCCCGAGGACTGGCGCGACGCGGACGACGACCTCACCGCGTTCGCGGACGAGGAGGCCCCCCGTGTCCGCTGAGCCGCTGCGCCGGGTCGCCGCGCCGCTGCGCCGCGCCGCGCGGCGNCCGCGTCGCGCCGCGCGGCCGCTGCGCCAGGTGCGCGGCGGCGACCGCCGCCCGGGCGGACGCCGTCCCGGTCTCGACACCCCCCTCGACCGCCGGCCGGTCCTGCCGACCCCGCAGGTCGACGCCGAGACGTTCGGCCGCTGGTCGGAGCGGTTCGCCCGGTTCATGGGCACGGCCCAGTTCATCGCGGGCATGACGGTCTTCGTCGTGGTGTGGCTGGCTTGGAACACGCTCGCCCCGACGGACCTGCAGTACGACCCGAAGGCCCTGAACTACACGCTCCTCACGCTCATCCTCAGCCTGCAGGCGTCGTACGCGGCGCCGCTCATCCTCCTCGCGCAGAACCGGCAGGCGGACCGCGACCGGGTGCAGTTCGAGCAGGACCGGCAGCGTTCGGAGCGCAACCTCGCCGACACCGAGTACCTCGCGCGCGAGGTGGCCGCGCTGCGGATCGCCCTGCGCGACGTCGCCACGCGGGACTTCGTCCGCTCCGAGCTGCGAGACCTGCTCGAGGAGCTGCTCGCGGACCGCGCCGACACCGGCACGGCGGCCGCGTCGAAGGGCGGCGGCAAGGGCGGCAAGAAGTCCAAGAACGGGCCGAAGAGCACCGGCGAGGCAGGCGGGACCGTTCCCAGGACGGAGGTCCCGGAAACGGCGCCCGGCAGTGATGCATCGGGGGCGCCGGACGCTTCCGTCGTCAACTACTCAGAGTGACCCGGCTTGCCATCACCGCCATCGCTGTGGCAACGTTCCTCACGCACCGGCGCCTATGGGCGCCGGTGCGCCAATGTTTTGGCCCGCCTCACGACGGTGTGCTCTCGGGACTGTCACGCAAGGGATTCCGGCTTTCCCGGATGCATGTGCATCCGGGCGGGAACCGGATCCGACGTCCGTCCCTGACGACGGTCCGGCGGGCCGTGCCGGGCCGGTGTCTTGCGGTCACCGTTGTCACGCTGGGTGATACGTGAGTGCGCGCGGGCCCGGGGATCAGCTCACGCCCGAGCCCGCGCGCAGTCTGTGCGAAGCGCTCCGCGACCGGCCTCAGCCGGCGCCCTGCGTGCGCTCCAGGAGGAAGTCGAAGTCGCCGTCCTTGACGCCGAGGACCAGGGCCTCGATCTCGGCGTCCGTATAGACGAGCACCGGACCCTCGGGGAAGCGTGAGTTGCGCACCGCGACCCCGTCTCCGGCCGGCAGGACCGCCATCTCGACGCAGTTGCCCGCGGGGCCGCTGCGACGGCTCTTGGTCCAGGAGAGGTCGCGCAGCGACGCCCCCGGCATTCCGTTCTCGACCCTGTCCATACCTGGCCGGTCCTTCCAGACACTCCGGGCAACCACTCGACTACCCGGATGCATATGCATCCGCGCTTGCAGATGCGAACACCGCGAAGATAGACCGATCTTCCCTATCGTCACAACCCGTGTGACTAACAACATTGCGTCACGGGGCCGACCTGTCGCCGAACGGTCGTCCCGCAGCGGCGAAGGGTTTCCCACGCATGCGAACGATCACATTCCGTCACGTACCGCGTCGACGGTCGTGCGTCCCGGGAGGGGTCAGTGCTCGGCGAGCAGCTCGAGCACGAAGTCCTTCGTCTTGGCCGGCGTGAGGCACTCGACGCACAGCCGGTCCATGACCTCGGTGTACCGGACGACGTGGTCCGGCTTGTCGATGTAGAGCGCGCCGAGGAGGTGCTCGACGTAGACGACGTCGGGCAGGTCGGGCTCGGCGAAGCGCAGGAGGGTGAACGCACCGCCGCCGGACGCGTGGACGTAGCGGCTCGTCGGGAGCACCTGGATCGTCACGTGCGGCTGGTCCGCGAGCTTGAGCAGGTGCTCGAGCTGGTCACGCCGGACCTGGTCGCCACCGACCGGGCGGCGCAGCGCCGCCTCGTCGAGGACGGCCCAGACGTGCGGGGAACCGGCCCGGTTGAGGAGCTGCTTGCGGGCGGCACGCAGAGCGACGGCCCGGTCGATGTCCTGCGGCGACGGCGTCGGCAGCAGAGACGCGATCGTGGCCCGGCTGTAGGCGTCGGTCTGGAGCAGGCCCGGGACGAAGTGCGTCTCGTACGTCCGGATCCGGGTCGCGGCCTGCTCGAGGCCGATGTAGTCCTGGAACCAGTCCGGCAGCACGTCCTCGTACTCGCGCCACCACGCGGGCCGGTTCGCCTCGCGCAGCAGGTCGAGGACGGCCTTGCGCTCGTCGGGGTCGGTGACGCCGTAGTAGACGAGCAGGTCGGCGACGTCGCGCTCCTTGAACGAGACCTTGCCGAGCTCGAGACGGCTCATCTTCGACTCGGAGGCCCGGATCGTGTAGCCCGCGTCGGCGCGCGAGAACCCGCGCTCCTCGCGCAGACGCCGCAGCCGTGCGCCGAGCATCATCCGTCGCGCGGTGACGCTCGCGTTGGGCTGCTCCGTCATGTGGTTTCCGTACCTCCGGAGCACAGTGTGACATTCCGACCACGTCCAGGCACAGTCCCGACCGGCCGGAAATCGTCGACGATCATGATCGAACCACGCCGCCGGGTCAACCACGGGCGGCGATCTGCCGACGTAGACACCGTGAGCTCCACGACGCCAGGCCCGGCCGGGGCCGCTGCGAGCACGGCCGGACGCACGTTCGTGCCGTCGCAGGCGGCCCGCAAGCGGCTGGGCGACGTCCTCGTGTCCACGGGCCTGCTGACGCCCGAGCAGCTGGAGACCGCACTGTCGGCCCAGTCGGCGTCGACCGGGCCGCGCCGCCGCCTCGGGCAGGTCGTCGTCGACCTCGGCCTGGCGTCCGAGCGCGACGTCGCCGAGTGCCTCGCGAGCCTGCTCGGCCTCGAGCTCATCGACCTGTCGAAGATCGTGCCGGCCCCGGACGTCGTCAAGCTGCTCCCCCGCCAGGTCGCCGAGCGGGTGCGGGTGCTCGTCCTGGACCGCACCCCGGCCGGCGGCGTCGTCATCGCGGCCGCGGACCCCACGAACGTCCTCGCGCTCGACGACGTCCGCCTCTACACCCGCTCGTCCGACCTCAAGATGTACGTCGCGACCGAGAGCCAGATCCGTGACCAGCTGAACCGGGCGTGGTCGCTGGGTCAGGACAGTGCGTCGGTGGAGGCGATCGTCGATGACGTCGAGGACGACGA
>NZ_MWLL01000238.1 GCF_002198675.1 Kineosporia sp. R_H_3
GCTGACGTGATCGTGAGCATAGGCGGAGGCGCTGCGGCATCCCGCGCGGCGGGCGGTGGGGCCGGTGGACGCGGGACGGAACAGGGTGGGGCTGCTCATCGGGTGCTCCTGGGGTCGTGGTGCCGGGAGATCGGTCCGCGGGCCCCTCCGAGCGGCCCGACACCCCTTGGACGCCACCCGGGCCCACGGATTTGCACGGCCCTCGATCTTTTCCGCGCGGGATGCCGCAGCGCCTCCGCCTATGCTCACGATCACGTCAGCGGCTCGCGGAACTCGTCCGTCGGGCCGGCAAATCGAGCGGCCCGTGCGTCGTCCAAGGAGCGTGGGACATGTCGGGGCGGTCGCGGTGAGCGACGGCGGGCTGCGCGATGCGCGGCTCGACCGGGCGCGCTCGGGCGACGTCGCGGCGTTCACGTCCCTGCTGCGCGAGCACGACGACGCGATGCGCGCGGTCGTCTGGTCGGTCGTGCAGGACCGCTGGCTCATGGACGACGTGCTCCAGGTCGCCTACGAGAAGGCGTACGTGTCGTTGCAGGGGTTCCGCGGCGACTCCTCGTTCCGGACGTGGCTGCACCGGATCTGCTGGACGACCGCGATCGACACCCTCCGGGCGGAGGGCCGGCGCCGCTGGTCGCCGATCGGTGAGGAGGCCGAGGCCACTCCGAGCGCCGTCGCCGGGCCGGAGCAGCGCACCGTCGACCGGCTGTCGATCACGGCGGCGTTCGCGGCCCTCTCGCCCGAGCAGCGCACGGCCATCGCCCTCGTGCTCCTCGACGGCCTCACGTACGAGGAGGCCGGGCGGGTCTGCGGGGCCCCGGCCGGCACCGTCGCCGCCCGCGTGAGCCGCGGGCGGGCACGCCTCGTCGAGCTGCTCGGCGACGACGCGCCGCGGGACCGCGGCGCCCCGCTCCGGACCGCACCCGTCGGGCCGCAGCCGGGCCGTCCGGCGTCCGGGCGGGCGCCGCCGCGCGGGTCGCCGCTGCGCTCGGTCCCGGACCCTGCCGGCGACGGACCACCCGCCGGACGACCTGATCACCTACCTGGCGACAGACCTAACGAACGACCTGACGAACGACCTGCACCACGGGAAGGAGGACGGCCATGAACGACGACGAGCTCACCCGGCGCCTGCGCGACGCCGTCCCCGAGCACCGCGCGACGTTCTGGGAGGACCTCGAGCAGCGGCTCGCCGACGCCCCCGCCGACGCCCCCGGCACGGGCGGCGGCACGGTGGAGCTGGACGTCGTCCGCGACGCACCGCGTCGCAGGGCCCGGCGGCCGGCCCGCCCGCTGCTCGTCGTGCTCGGTGCCGCCGCGGCCGTGGTCGCCGTCGTCGGCGCCGGGGCGCTGCTCACCGGTGAGGCGCCGACCGAGGCACTGCCCGCCGTCCCGACGCTCACGTCACCGCCACCGACCCCGGACGCACCGCCGACGTCACGGTCGGCGTCCCCGAGCGCGACCCCGACGACCGAGCGCCCGACCACGTCCGCGCCGGCGCCGTCCTCGTCGCGGCCGGCCACCGGCACCCGGAGCGTCACCACGGCGCCCACCGGAACCGGCACCGGGACCCCGACGCAGCCCCGGGCGACCGCGTCCACCCCGGGCGCACCGCAGGTGACGACGACCCTGACGCTGACGTCGGGCGCCGGCGAGCGCGCCGTCACCGTCGACGCCGTGACCCGGGGGAGGGCGCCGCTGACCATCGACGGCGCGACCGTCGAGCTGAACACCGGCCCCGAGGCCTGGCTCATGGGCACCGTCGTCGACTTCGGGGACGGCGGCACCGACGGCTCGGACCCGGGCAGCGCGACGTGCGCCGCCGACACCCCGCTCACCGACGTCGACCGGCGCAGCGAGCTGAGCCACACCTACGCGGCGGCGGGGACGTACACGATCACCTACACCGTGCGCAGCTGCCGGGCGGACCAGAGCGGCTCGACGACGGACAGCACGGCGACGTTGCGGGTCACGGTGCGCTGAGCGACCCGGCACCGGGCCGGGCCGCGGCGCCGCTCACTCCCGGCGCGAGCCGAAGACGATGTCGTCCCAGCTGGGCACGCTCGCCCGCCGGTTCTTCCGGGACGCGGCACCCGCGGTGCCGGCACCGGCCGCCTTGGGCAGCGGCTCGTCGCGCGACGACGCGGGCTCGGGCAGGGCGCCCGGCTCGTCGTCGTCCGGCCGGTCGGGGTCGGCGTCCGGGAGCCGGAGCACCTCGGCGTCCCCCGCGAGCTCGGGGCGGGAACGGGGCGGGTGCGCGGCCGGCGGCTCGCCGAGCTCGTCGGCCCGGGCGAGGAACGCCTCGACGGGGTCGTCGGTGTCCGCGGTCGTCTCCGTGCCGTCCTCGAGCCGCTGCCGGCGGCCGCGCCGCTCGCGGAGGCTGTCGAGCAGGTCGAGCGTCGAGGTACCGGTGCGGGCGGCGGGCTCGCGGTCGGGCCGGCTCTCGCGGACCGGGGCGTCCCGCAGGTCCGGCTCGCGCGGCTCGGTCCGGCGCGGTTCCGGCCGCCGGGCCTCCGACGGCCGCTCGGGAGAGCGGACGTCGACCTGGCGCGGCTCGGCCGGGCGCTCGGCGGTGCGGGCCTCGGCCGTGCGCGGCTCGGAGCCGCAATCGGTGCGCTCCGGCGCGTCGGCGTCGCCGCCGGGCCGCACCGCGCCGTCCGACTCGACGTCGTAGACGACGTCGCGGGTGGTGCTGCGGCTGGGGCGCAGCGGGTCGGGCACGGGGGCGAGCCGGCGGGCACCCGGCGGCAGGACGCCCGGCTCCGGGGCGTCGTCCTCGGTGAGCCAGCGGGCCTCGTCGTCGAGCGGGGAGACGTGCCGCAGCTGCGGGTCGAAGGTCCAGCTCCCGGCCCGGGTGCGGCCACCGGCGGGGAAGGTCAGGGTGACGACCCACTGGCCGTCGTCGCGCCGGAAGGCGTCCCATACGGCCGCGTCGTCCTCGACCTCGCGGCGGGCGAGCCGCTCGCTGACGAGCTCGCCGAGGGTGGGCTGGGTGCCGGCACCGGGGCGCCGGACCCGGACACCGCGCGCCTGGCGCGAGACGAACTCGCGCTCGGCGAGGACGGGGCCCTCGAAGCGCTCGACGTGCTCCAGCGGCAGGCCCGCCTCCTCGGCGACCTCCTGCGCCGTGTGCCCGGCACGGATCCGCGCCTGGATGTCGCGCGGGCGCATCCGCCCGTCCATCTCGATCTGCAGCTGACCCAGGCGGGCGCGGTCGCGCCGCACCGCCGCCCGCAGCGGCTCGTCGACCCGCACGCGGAACCTCTGGCCGTCCGCCCCCGAGAGCACCAGATGCTCGCCGTCGTCATGGACGCCGACGAGCGTGAGGTCCTGCATGCTCCACCTCCAGACTCGTCCAGTGCACGACTCTGCCACCCCCGGCCGGGGAACCGAAGCACCAGACCGGGCGTGGCGGGTGCGCAACCTCACGAAACGCCCGTCCCAGGCCGTGTTTCCGCGGTGACGGTGAGCCTGCCCCTACCGTTCGTGCGTGATGCACGACGCTCTGCTGCTGCCCGTCCGGCTGGTCATCCTGCTCGTGCGGGCCGGTGACCTCGCTGCCGGTCCGCTCGCCGCGGCCGAGGCGGTGGTCCGCACGCCGGTCGCCGTCGAGGTGCTCGGGGTCTTCGTCTTCGGCCTGTCCGGCGGGCTGCTCGCCGTCGCGAAGCGGTTCGACCTGTTCGGGGTGCTCGTCATGGCGGGCGCCGCGGCCCTCGGCGGCGGCCTGCTGCGCGACGTCCTCCTCGGGGTGACGCCGCCGGTCGGGATCAGCGACCCGCGGCTCGTCGGGGCGGCGGTCGTCGCAGGGCTCGTGACGTTCGTGTGGCACCCGAGGGTGCAGCAGGTGGCGCGTGCCGTGCTCGTGCTGGACGCCGCCGGGCTGGGGCTGTTCTGCGTCGGGGGCACCGTCAAGGCGCTCGACCTCGGCGCGGGCCCGCTCGCCGCGGTCGTCGTCGGCGTCCTCGCGGGGGTCGGCGGCGGCCTGCTCCGCGACCTGTTCGGCGGCGAGGTGCCCCAGGTGCTCGCGGGTCGCGAGCTGTACGCGACGCCCGCCCTGCTCGGGTGCGTCGCCGTCGCCGGGCTCGACGCCGCGGGGGCGCTGCGCGCGTGGGTGCCGCTGTCGGTCGCGGGGCTCGTCTTCGCGCTGCGGCTGCTCGCCGTCCGGTTCGGGCTCGAGGCACCGCAGGCCCTCGGCCCGGCGCGCGAGCCGGGCCCGGACTTGGGAGGATGCGGTCCGTGACCGAGACCTCTGACACCGTGACGGGCGTGGCCGCCGCCGACGTGGCGCCGTACGACGCCGTCCTGCTCCTGTCGTTCGGCGGGCCCGAGGGCTCCGACGACGTCATGCCCTTCCTGGAGAACGTGACCCGGGGCCGGGGGATCCCGCGCGAGCGGCTCGAGGCCGTCGCCGAGCACTACCTGCACTTCGGCGGCCGCAGCCCCATCAACGACCAGAACCGGGCGCTCCTCGCGGCGCTGCGGGCCGAGCTGGACGCACGCGGCGTCGGTCTGCCGCTGCTGTGGGGCAACCGGAACTGGGCGCCCTACCTCGTCGACGCCCTCCGTGAGGCCCACGAGGCGGGCACCCGTCGCGTCGTCACCGTCGTCACGAGCGCCTACTCGAGCTACTCGGGGTGCCGGCAGTACCGCGAGGACCTCGCTGCCGCGCTCGGCGTGCTCGCCGCCGAGGGCCACGTGCTCGAGGTCGACAAGGTGCGGCACTACTACAACCACCCGGGGTTCGTCGCACCCGTCGTCGACGCCGTCCGCTCCGGCCTCGCCGGCCTGCCGGCCGCCGCGCGCGAGCGGGCCCGGGTCGTCTTCGTCACGCACTCCGTGCCGACGGCGATGGACGACGTGAGCGGCGAGGGCTCGGCCGTCGGCGGCGGCGCCTACGTCAGGCAGCACCTCGACGTCGCCGGGACCGTGATGTCGTCGGTCACGGCGTCGCTCGCCCCGGACGGCGGCGCAGCCCCGGAGTGGGACCTCGTCTACTGCTCGCGCTCCGGCCCGCCCACGCAGCCCTGGCTCGAGCCGGACGTCAACGACCACCTCGAGAAGCTCGCCGCGGGCGGGACGACGGGCGTGGTCGTCGTGCCCGTCGGCTTCGTCTCCGACCACATGGAGGTCGTGTTCGACCTCGACACCGAGGCGGCGCAGACGGCCGACCGGCTGGGGCTCCCGTTCGTCCGGGTGCCGACCGTGGGGACCGACCCGCGGTTCGTCGCCGGCCTCGTCGACCTCGTCGTCGAGCGGGCAGCGCAGGCCCGCGGCGGCGACCCGGACCGGCCCGCGACGGGTGCCCTCGGCCCGTCGCACGTCACGTGCCCGGTCGGCTGCTGCCGGAACCTGCGGGCCGACCGGCCGGCCGCCTGCGGCGCGGACTGGGTGGCCCCGGTCGTGGAGCCGGCCCGGGGGTGAAGGATGGCGGCGTGACCGACACCAGCAGCCGCCCCACCCCTGCCGTTCAGGACGCGAACGGCGTGCACGACGTGCACGCCCTGCTCGCGCTGTGCGAGCACGTCGCCCGCCGCGCGGGGGTCGTCACCGTCGCCGACCGGCCGCGGGACCTCGCCGTGGCGTCGACGAAGTCGAGCCCGACCGACGTCGTCACCGAGATGGACCGCCGTACGGAGACGCTGCTGCGCGAGATCCTCTCGGCGGCGCGGCCGCAGGACGGGCTGCTCGGCGAGGAGCAGGGCCACGAGACCGGCAGCAGCGGGCTGACCTGGGTGTTCGACCCGATCGACGGCACCGTCAACTACCTCTACGACATCGGCGTCTACGCGGTGAGCGTCGCCGTCGTCGAGGGCGACCCGGCCGTCGAGGGAGCCTGGCGCCCCGTCGCGGGCTGCGTGCACAACCCCGTCACCGGGGCGACGTGGACCGCCGGTCGCGGCCTCGGGGCGTTCCTCGACGGCCGCCGGCTGACGATGGGCGAGCCGCCCGCGCTGGACCAGGCCCTGACCGGGACGGGCTTCGGCTACTTCACCGGCCGCCGGCGCACGCAGGCGAGGGTCGTCGCGGACCTGCTGCCCCGGGTCCGGGACATCCGCCGGATCGGCTGCGCCGCGATCGACCTCTGCATGGTCGCGACGGGCCGGCTCGACGTGTACTTCGAGCGCGGTCTGCACGCCTGGGACATGGCCGCGGCGCTCCTCGTCGTCGAGGAGGCCGGCGGTGTCGTCCGGGGGATCGGCGGCAAGCCGCCCGCCGAGGCGATGGTCGTCGCCGGTGCGCGACCGCTCGTCGACGTGCTGGCCGCGGCCCTCGAGGAGCTGGACGCGGACGGCGACGACGCGCCCGCCCCGGGCGGCGCTCAGGACTGAGCCGCGGACTCCTGGGTGCGCAGGTCGACGAGGGGGACCCCGACGGACGGGGTCGTCACGCCGTAGGCCGCGAGCGTCTCCGCGACGCCGGCGATCCGGACGCCGTGGTCGGCGGCGAGCCGGGCGAGCGACTCGAGCTCCCCGAGCCGGACGTCCACCAGGTAGTCGTCACCGGCGCTGCGCGCCTCGTCGAGCGCCTGACAGGTCTGGGAGATCCGTGTGCTGATCGTCGCGTCGAACGTCACGTCCACCTCTTCTCTCGGCATCGGAGCTGCTGGTCGCTGCGGGCTGCTGCGTGCGTGCGCAGGGCGGAGATCGGGCCCCCCGGCGATCCGCCGACCCTAGGCCACGGCTCCGACATCCGGAACCCTTGCCGAGCCGGGATGAGATGCACCCCACGTCCGCGTTCCCCCGGAAAGCGCACCGTTCGGGCACCATTCGGACGGCACGTGCGCGAGTCGTGACGAGCCGTCGCGGTGCGTCGCGGGCACGGTGCCGCCACGCCGAACGGTGAGCCGGTTCGCGGTCCGCGCCGACGTAGTGCAGAATCCGTGCGCCGCCGGGGCACAAAACGGCGACGCCGTGCGTTCACCGCGAGGCGCCGCAATGAAGGCGGCGACGGAACGGCCCACCGGTGCAGGCACCACCGCATCATGGGCAGCTACCCCGACGCAAGACACGAGCACTTCCGACCCGGAGCGTGACCTAGATGGCGACCGACTACGACGCACCGCGCAAGACCGACGACGAGCTCAGCGAGGACTCGATCGAGGAGCTGAAGGCGCGGCGTGTCGACAAGACCTCCAGCACCGTCGACGAGGACGAGATCGAGGCGGCCGAGGGCTTCGAGCTGCCCGGTGCCGACCTCTCCAACGAGGAGCTCTCCGTCCGCGTCCTGCCCCGGCAGGCGGACGAGTTCACCTGCTCGAGCTGCTTCCTCGTGCACCACCGCAGCCAGCTCGCCCGCGAGAAGGCCGGACAGATGATCTGCAAGGAGTGCGCGGCCTGACGCCACGCCCGCACGTGGTCCCTGGGGGCAGGGACCGGCAGCACGACGAAGACGTACGACCGAGAGCTACGACCGAGGGGACCGACGTCCAACGCCCGACGGTGCCGACGGCACCGCCGGGCGTTCGGCTTGTCCGGGGCGGTCGTCAGACCCGGCGATGCCCGAGCCGGGCGCTCTCCAGCGCCGCTGCGAGCCGCTCGGGCCGGCGGGTCGAGACCAACCAGTACGGGGTGTCGTCCTGCGGGTCGTCGAGCCGCACCCGGACGCCGCCCGCCACCCAGCCGCGCAGGCACAGGTAGGCGCGGGCGTCGAGCTCGACCGACCTCGCCCGCCGCATCGCCTCGGCGTCGAGCGCCTCCACCCCGCCGACGTACCCGACGGGCAGCCGCGCCCGGCCCGCGACGAACAGCTCCGGGTCGACCGCGACCACCGCGGTCGTCCGCACGAGCGCGACGACGACGAGGACGAGGACGACGACGGTGACGACGAGCGCCGCCGTCGCGTCGACCCGCGAGAGGACGACGCCGAAGGACCCGGCGAACCCGGCCGCGACGAGCCAGACCCACCAGGCCGGGGTGAGGCGCTCGTGGTAGCCGCCGGGGGAGGGCGACGAGGACGGGGACATGCCGCCAAGCCTGCCACGGCACGGCCGGGCCGCGGGCGGGCGGCGGGTGACGGCGGGACCACGCGGAGCCGATACCGTGTCCCCTCGTGAGCGGTGACGGTGCGATGCGGGGGGACGTCGAGGTCCTCCTGCTCCGGCTCGACCCGGGGCTCCCCGTGCCGTCGTACGCGCACCCGGGCGACGCCGGGGCCGACCTCGTGACCGCCGTGGACGTCACGCTCGCCCCCGGCGAGCGGCGGACGGTGCCGACCGGGACGGCGATCGCGCTCCCCGACGGGTACGCCGCCTTCGTGCACCCGCGCTCGGGGCTCGCCGCCAAGCACGGGGTGACGATCGTCAACGCACCCGGCACGGTGGACGCCGGCTACCGCGGGGAGATCAGCGTCACCCTGCTCAACACGGACGCCGCCCGGCCCGTCGCGCTGACCCGCGGGGACCGGGTGGCCCAGCTCGTCGTCCAGAAGGTGGAGCGCGCCCGTTTCGTCGAGGTGACCCGGCTGCCGGGGTCGCTGCGCGGCGAGGGCGGGTTCGGCTCCACCGGGGGGTTCGGCAGCACAGTCGATGCGGGGCAGGGCCCCGGGAGAGGTGAGGTCCAGTGAGCCCGCTGTTCCGCCGCCGGCGTCAGGACGACCCCGCCGAGGAGACCGGCCACGACGAGGTGACCGACGAGGCCGGTGTCGAGGAGGAGCCCGAGGCGCCCGCAGACGCGTCGCCGGAGGTCTTCGACCGCTCCCGCGGCCCGTGGGACGTCTCCGAGGTGGAGTCCACCGAGGGCTACGTCGACCTCGGCGCGGTCCTCGTGCCGGGTCGCGACGGCATGGAGCTGCGGCTGGAGATCGACGAGGCGGCCGACCGGGTCACCTCGGCGACGGTCCAGCTCGAGGGTTCCGCCGTGCAGCTCCAGGTCTTCGCCGCGCCGCGGACCGAGGGCATCTGGGACGAGATCCGCTCCGAGATCGCCGCCGGCATCACCCGCCAGGGCGGGACGGCGGACGAGGTCCCCGGCCCGTTCGGCCGTGAGCTCATCGCCCGGATCCCCGTCCGGACCGCCGACGGACGGACCGGGCACCAGCCCGCGCGCTTCGCCGGCATCGACGGGCCGCGCTGGTTCCTGCGCGCTGTCTTCCACGGCCTCGCTGTCCACGAGCCGGAGCAGGCCGCGGGTGTCGAGGACGTCGTGCGCAGCCTCGTCGTCGTCCGCGGGGCCGAGGCCATGGCGCCGCGCGAGCTGCTCTCCCTGCGGCTGCCCGAGCAGCCCGCGCCGGCCGAGCCGGAGGAGCCCGAGGGCGCGCAGCGCGAGCCGCTGGAGCCGTTCACCCGGGGGCCGGAGATCACCGAGATCCGCTGACGCGGCACCGTTGCGGCGGCGCGTCGTCCCGGCGGGCGGCACGGGTGCTCGGGGACGCCGGGACTGACTTACGCTGGACCCATGGGTCACGAGGGGAAGTCCCGGCTGCGGGCGGCGCTCGCGCGGTTCACCGCCTCGCAGCACGAGGTGCACGCCGAGCAGGAGCAGGAGCGCGCCGCCCAGCTCGGCGGCACGCCGATCGTCGAGCTGGCGCAGCGCCGGCCGGCGACGGTCTGCGGCACGCTGCGGTCGGTGACGCTGCGGCCCCGGGCCGGCGTCCCCGCCCTGGAGGCCGAGCTGTACGACGGCAGCGGGCACCTCTCGCTCGTCTGGCTCGGCCGGCGGCACATCGCGGGCATCGAGCCGGGGCGCCGGGTGCGCGTGCACGGCATGGTCACGCAGTCCGACGGTGAGCCCGCGATCTACAACCCGCGCTACGAGCTCGTCGCGAAGTCGCATGGCTGACCCCTACGGCCCCCCGGCGGCTGCTCAGGCCCCCGGGCCCGCGGAGCCGGACGCCGGCGGGCCGGGCCTCAAGGCCGGGCTGGCACAGGCGATGCAGGAGCAGTTCTCGTTCGAGAAGGCGTTCGGCGGCGTCCGGGGCGTGCTCGAGTCGGTCGTCCCGGTGACGGTGTTCTCGGTCGTCTACGGCGTGACCCGCGAGGTCACGCCGTCGGCGGTCGCCGCCGTCGTCCCCGCGGTCGTCCTCGCGCTGTGGCGGCTCGTCGCCCGCGAGCCGCTGACCCAGGCGATCGGCGGGCTGCTCGGCGTCGGGCTCGGGGCCTTCATCGCGGTGCGGACCGGCCAGGCCCAGACGTTCTTCCTGCCGTCGATCATCAAGAACGCGGCCTGGGCCGCGGGCTACCTCGTCTCGATCCTCGTCCGCTGGCCGGCGATCGGGCTGCTCCTCGGGTTCATGCTGGGGGAGGGCTCGAACTGGCGCACCGTGCCGGCCCGGATGCGGGCGTACGTGCTCGCGACGTGGCTGTGGTTCGGGATGTTCGCGGTCCGGCTCGCCGTCCAGGTGCCGCTCTACCTCGCGGACAAGCCGGCCACGCTCGGTGCGGTCAACGTCGGGCTCGGGCTGCCGCTGTTCGGGCTCGTCGTCTGGGGCACCTGGCTCGTCGTCCGCAGGGTGCCGGCGGCGCGCCCCGAGGGGGCGGAGCCGCTGCTCCACCTGCCGCACCTGCACCACGTGCACCAGCAGGACGAGGAGGGCGACCGCGACGACGAGCCGTCGTCCCCGGTCGTCCAGCGCCCGGTCCCGGAGACCTGAGCCGCTCCGGGCCGGTCGGCGACCGCGTCGGACGTCCGTCCGGACGTGCGCTCAGACGTGCGTCGGGCTGAGCAGCTTCTGGAGCGCGTCCTCGCTCTCGGGGGTGGCGACGAACATCAGCTCGTCGTGCGCCTCGAGGGTGTCGTCCCGGCTGGGGGCGATCGGGCGCTCGGCCCGGATGATGCACACGAGCACGGTGTCCGCCGGCCACTCGATGTCGCCGACCCGGGTGCCCGCGATGGGGGCGTCCGCGGGCAGCGTCAGCTCGACCATGTTGGCCTGGCTCTGCTGGAACGTGAAGATCCGGACGAGGTCGCCGACGGAGACCGCCTCCTCGACGAGCGCGGTCATGAGGCGCGGCGTCGAGACCGCGACGTCGACGCCCCAGGCCTCGTCGAACATCCACTCGTTCTTCGGGTTGTTCACCCGGGCGACCGTGCGCGGCACGCCGTACTCGGTCTTCGCGAGGAGCGAGACGACGAGGTTGACCTTGTCGTCGCCGCTCGCGGCCACGACGACGTCGCAGTCGGCCAGGCCCGCCTCGGCGAGCGAGGCGATCTCGCACGCGTCGGCGAGGAGCCACTGGGCGTCCGGGACGCCCGCGACCCGGATGGCGGCCGGGTCCTTGTCGACGAGCAGCACCTGGTGGCCGTTCCCGAGGAGCTCGCGGGCGATCGAGCGGCCCACGCTGCCGGCGCCGGCGATGACGACGCGCATCACGCCACCTCGACCGGCGCCGTCGCGAGCACCCGCTCGACGGCCGCGATGTCTGACTCGCGCATGGTCACGTGCACGAGGTCGCCCTCCTGGTAGACGGTGTCCTTGGTCGGCACGATGCCGTCGCCGAGCCGGGTCAGGTACGCCACCCGGGCGCCGGACGCCGCCTCGAGGACCGCGAGCGGCCGGCCGACCCAGCCGATGTGCACGCGCACCTCGGCGAGCACGAGGCTGCCGGAGGCGTCCCGGTACTCCGAGACGGCGCCGACGGGCAGCAGCCGGCGGACCATCTGGTCGGCGGTCCAGCGGACCGTGGCGACCGTGGGGATGCCGAGCCGCTGGTAGACCTCGGCACGGCCCGGGTCGTAGATCCGGGCGACGACGTTCGAGACGCCGAAGGTCTCGCGGGCCACCCGGGCGGCGAGGATGTTCGAGTTGTCGCCGTTGCTCACCGCGGCGAAGGCGTAGGCGTCGCTGATGCCGGCCTCGATGAGGGTGTCCCGGTCGAAGCCCATCCCGGTGACCCGCTGGCCTTCGAACTGGGCCCCGAGGCGGCGGAAGGCGTCCGGGTTCTGGTCGATGACGGCGACGGTGTGGCCGCGGTCCTCCACGAGGTGCGCCAGGGTCGACCCCGCGCGTCCGCAGCCCATGATCACGAAATGCACAACCGGCTCCGCGCCTCGTGCGGTTGCGAGGGACGCAACCGCGGGTTCACCACTGGTGGTTCCTGACACGCCGACGCTACACGCAACCGGGGCGGGCCTACGATGAGCGCTCGTGCCCGCGTTCACCGATGCCCTCAAGCGGCTTCTCGTCGGTCGCCCCGTCCACAGCGAGCGACTGTCCGAGACCCTGCTGCCGAAGCGCATCGCGCTGCCGGTCTTCGCCTCGGACGCGCTGTCGTCCGTCGCGTACGCCCCGGACGAGATCTTCCTCACGCTCGCGTTCGCCGGTGTCGCGGCCCTGACCGTGTCCCCCTGGGTCGGGCTCGCCGTCGTCTTCGTCATGACGATCGTCGTCCTCTCGTACCGGCAGAACGTCCACGCCTACCCCTCGGGCGGCGGCGACTACGAGGTCGCGACGACGAACCTCGGCGTCCCGGCCGGGCTCACGGTGGCCAGCGCGCTGCTCGTCGACTACGTGCTCACCGTGGCCGTGTCGGTGTCGTCGGGCGCGCAGTACGCGGCGGCCGCGATCCCGGCCCTGCAGGGCTACGAGGCGATCGCCGCGGTCGTGGTCGTCGTGCTCCTCATGACGATGAACCTGCGCGGCGTCCGCGAGTCCGGGGCGGCGTTCGCCATCCCGACCTACGCCTTCATGCTGAGCATCATCGGGATGGGGATCTACGGCTTCGTCCGCCTCGCGCTCGGCGACCTGCCCCAGGTCGAGAGCGCCGGGTTCGACATCGAGGCCGAGAGCCAGTTCGCGCAGGGGCTCACCGGTCTCGGCTGGGGCTTCCTCCTGCTGCGGGCGTTCTCCTCGGGGTGCGCGGCCCTCACCGGTGTCGAGGCGATCAGCAACGGCGTCCCCGCCTTCAAGAAGCCCAAGAGCAAGAACGCCGCGACGACGCTCGCCCTGCTCGGCGGCATCGCCGTGACGATGCTCATGAGCATCATCGTGCTCGCCCAGGCGATGGGCCTGAAGTACGCCGAGGAGCCCGCCACCCAGCTCCTGCGCGACGGGGTCCCGGTCGGGACGTCGTACGAGCAGCACCCGGTCATCAGCCAGATCGCCGAGGCGCTCTTCGCGGGCTTCCCGATCGGCTTCTACGCGATCGCGGCGGTCACCGGCCTCATCCTCGTGCTCGCGGCGAACACGGCGTTCAACGGCTTCCCGGTGCTCGGCTCGATCCTCGCGCGCGACGACCTGCTCCCGCGCCAGCTCCACACCCGCGGCGACCGGCTCGCGTACAGCAACGGGATCATCCTGCTCGGCGGCTCGGCCGCGGCGCTGATCCTCGCCTTCAACGCCGAGGTCACCAAGCTCATCCAGCTCTACATCGTCGGCGTCTTCATCTCCTTCACCGTGAGCCAGACGGGCATGGTGCGGCACTGGACGCGGCTGCTGCGCACCGAGGTCGACCCCGCCGCGCGCGGGCGGATGCAGCGGTCCCGCGTCATCAACGCGATCGGGCTGACGATCACCGGTGTCGTCCTCCTCATCGTCCTGGCGACGAAGTTCGTCCGCGGCGCCTACCTCGCGCTCATCGCGATGGCGCTGCTCTACCTGCTCATGCTCGCCATCCGCCGGCACTACCTGCGCGTGCGGGCCGAGCTCGCGGTCACCGACGACACGAAGAACCGGGTGCTCCCGTCGCGGGTGCACGCGATCGTCCTGGTGTCGAAGATCCACAAGCCGACGATGCGGGCGCTGGCCTACGCGCGGGCCTCGCGGCCCTCGGTGCTCGAGGCGATCACCGTCGTCGTCGACCCGGACGAGACCCACCGGCTGCAGGCCGAGTGGGACGCCAAGGACATCCCGGTGCCGCTGCGCGCCCTCGACTCGCCGTACCGCGAGATCACCCGCCCGGTCGTCGACTACGTCCGCAGCATCCGCCGGGAGAGCCCGCGCGACCTCGTCGTCGTCTTCGTGCCCGAGTACGTCGTCGGGCACTGGTGGGAGCAGATCCTGCACAACCAGAGCGCCCTGCGGCTGCGCACCCGGCTGCACTACACGCCCGGCGTCGTCGTCGCCAGCGTGCCCTGGCAGCTCGCGTCGTCCGAGGGGCTCGCGGACAAGGAGGAGCCGGTCGCGCCCGGGGCGCTGCGACGCACCGGCACCGTCGGCGCGCTCGCGGACGACGACACTCCCGCCGACCGATGAGCGGCACCGGGACCGGCACGCCCGTGGCCGGCGACCTCGTCCCTCTCGAGGTCGGTCCGGTCGCGCACGGCGGGCACTGCGTGGCCCGGCTCGACGGCCGGGTCGTCTTCGTCCGGCACGCGCTGCCGGGGGAACAGGTCGTCGCCCGGCTCACCGAGGCCGGTGCGCAGGACCGGTTCTGGCGCGCGGACGCCGTCGAGGTGCTCCGCGCCGCCGCCGACCGGGTCGAGCCGCGCTGCGCCGTCGCCGGGCCGTCCGACGGCCGGGGCCGCGGCTGCGGCGGCTGCGACTGGCAGCACGTCTCCACGGCCGGGCAGCGCACGCTGCTCGCCGACGTCGTCCGCGAGCAGCTCGCGCGGCTGGCGCGGATCGACCGGCCCGACCTCGTCGTGGAGCCGGTCGCGGGGGACGCCGACGGGCTCGGCTGGCGCACCCGGGTGCGGTTCGCCGTGGACGCCGAGGGCCGCCCGGGGCTGCGCGCGCACCGCTCGCACACCGTCGTCCCCGTCGAGCACTGCCCGATCGCCCACCCCGAGGTCGACGCGGTCGGCGTCGGCACCCGGCTCTGGCCGGGCGTCGCCGCGGTCGAGGTCGTCGCCGGCGGCACCTCCCGCGACGGCGCGGCGGCCGCCGAGCGGCTCGTCGTCGTCGAGCCGGTGGCGCCGCCGAAGGCACCGCGGCCGACCGGGCCGGCGCACCGTTCCGTCGGGAAGGCCCGGGCCGCCCGCCGGGACGGCCGCCCCGGCGCTCCCGCCGCGCCCGTGGCGACCGCTGCCGGACCGACCACGCCCGCCGCCCCGGTCCGGGTCGACGTCCCGCCGCTGGCCGCCGAGGCTTCGGTCGCACGCCGCGACGGCACCGCCGTCCAGCGGGTCCGCGGCCGGGCCTGGGTCGCCGAGCACGTCGTCGTCGACGGGGTCGCGCGCGACTTCCGGGTCACCGGCGGCGGTTTCTGGCAGGTCCACCCGGGCGCCGCGCAGACCCTGCTCGACGCCGTCCTCGACGCGGCCGCGCCGCAGCCGGGGGAGCGGGCCGTCGACCTCTACTGCGGGGTCGGCCTGTTCAGTGCCGGCCTCGCGGAGCGGGTCGGGGTGACCGGCACGGTCATCGGCGTCGAGAGCGACGACCGCGCCGTGCGGGACGCCCGCCGCAGCCTGCACGACCTGCCGAACGTCCGGCTCGTCGTCGGCCGGGTCGAGAAGGTCGTCACCGGCGCCGCGACGCAGGCCGACGTCCTCGACCGGGCGGACGTCGTCGTCCTCGACCCGCCCCGGACCGGGGCCGGCCGCGCCGTCGTCACCGCGGTGCTCGCCGCCCGGCCGCGGGTCGTCGTCTACGTCGCGTGCGACCCGGCGGCGCTGGCCCGTGACCTCGCCACGGCGGCCGAGCAGGGCTACCGGCTCGACGCGCTGCGCGCGTTCCAGCTGTTCCCGATGACGCACCACGTGGAGTGCGTCGCCACGCTCGTGCCGGCCTGACCACCCCGACGGCGGACTGGTCTCTTGACGTCAAAGCATGTATCTTGATGTCAAGAGATTCGTCCGCCTCTCGTCGCGCGACGGCGCCGGTCGGCGCACGGGCCGGCACCCGGGCGCCCCTGCGGTTCGTCCCGGGCCCGGGCTGCGGCAGGATTGGCGCACGGTGGGGAACGAACGCCACTTGAGCGAAGGAGCGAGGCGTTGAGCAAGGACACCTTCGGAGCCCGTGGAACCCTCGAGGTCGACGGGGCCGGGTACGAGATCTTCCGCCTCGCGGCGGTGGACGGCGCGCAGCGCCTCCCGTTCAGCCTCAAGGTGCTGCTGGAGAACCTCCTGCGCACCGAGGACGGCGCGAACATCACCGCCGACCACATCCGCGCCCTGGCCGGCTGGGACCCTGCGGCCGAGCCGGACACCGAGATCCAGTTCACGCCGGGCCGCGTCATCATGCAGGACTTCACCGGGGTCCCGTGCGTCGTCGACCTGGCGACCATGCGCGAGGCCGTCGTCGACCTCGGTGGTGACCCGGCGAAGATCAACCCGCTGGCGCCGGCCGAGCTCGTCATCGACCACTCGGTGATCATCGACGTCTTCGGCCGCCAGGACGCCGTCGAGCGCAACATGGAGCTCGAGTACGAGCGCAACCGCGAGCGCTACCAGTTCCTCCGCTGGGGCCAGACGGCCTTCGACGAGTTCAAGGTCGTCCCGCCCGGCACCGGCATCGTGCACCAGGTGAACATCGAGTACCTCGCGCGGGTCGTCATGACGCGCGAGGTCGGGGGAGTCCTGCGGGCCTACCCCGACACCTGTGTCGGCACCGACTCGCACACGACGATGGTCAACGGCCTCGGCGTCCTCGGCTGGGGCGTCGGCGGCATCGAGGCCGAGGCGGCCATGCTCGGCCAGCCCGTCTCGATGCTCATCCCGCGCGTCGTGGGCTTCCGGCTCACCGGCGAGATCCCGGCCGGCGCGACCGCCACGGACGTCGTCCTGACGATCACGCAGATGCTGCGCAAGCACGGCGTCGTCGGCAAGTTCGTCGAGTTCTACGGCGAGGGCGTCGCCGCCGTCCCGCTCGCGAACCGGGCGACGATCGGCAACATGAGCCCGGAGTTCGGCTCGACCTGCGCGATCTTCCCGGTGGACGACGTCACGATCGACTACCTGCGCCTCACCGGTCGCTCGCCCGAGCAGCTCGCGCTCGTCGAGGCCTACGCCAAGGAGCAGGGGCTCTGGCACGACGCGGCCAAGGAGGTCGTGTACTCGGAGTACCTCGAGCTCGACCTCTCGACGGTCGTCCCGAGCATCGCCGGCCCGAAGCGCCCGCAGGACCGCATCGAGCTGTCCGGCGCCAAGGAGGCGTTCCGCACCGTGCTCGCCGACTACGCGGGCCCGGCGACGGACGGCCCCCGGGCGTCGAAGAAGGTGCCGGTCACGATGGCCGACGGCACGCAGACCGAGATCGACCACGGCGCCGTCGTCATCGCCTCGATCACGTCGTGCACGAACACGTCGAACCCGTCGGTCATGCTCGCCGCCGCGCTCCTGGCGAAGAACGCCGTCGAGAAGGGCCTCACGGTCAAGCCGTGGGTCAAGACGTCGCTCGCCCCGGGCAGCAAGGTCGTCAAGGACTACTACGAGAAGGCCGGGCTCGTCCCGTACCTGGAGAAGCTCGGCTTCCACATCGTCGGCTACGGCTGCACGACGTGCATCGGCAACTCCGGCCCGCTCCCCGAGGAGGTCTCGGCCGCCGTCCAGGCGAACGACCTCTCGGTCGTCTCGGTGCTCTCGGGCAACCGGAACTTCGAGGGCCGGATCAACCCCGACGTGAAGATGAACTACCTCGCGTCGCCGCCGCTCGTCATCGCCTACGCGCTCGCCGGCACGATGGACTTCGACGTCGAGAGCGACCCGCTCGGCCTCACGCCGGAGGGCGAGCCGGTGTTCCTGCGCGACGTCTGGCCCTCGCCGCAGGACGTCGAGACGACGATCGCGCACGCGATCACGCAGGAGATGTTCACGAAGGACTACGCCGACGTCTTCGCCGGTGACGAGATGTGGCGGTCGCTGCCGACGCCGACCGGTGACACGTTCGCCTGGGACGCCGGTTCGACGTACGTCCGCAAGCCCCCGTACTTCGACGGGATGGGGATGGGGACGACGCCGGTCTCGGACATCTCGGGCGCCCGGGTGCTCGCCCTGCTCGGCGACTCGGTGACGACGGACCACATCAGCCCGGCCGGCTCGATCAAGGCCGACAGCCCGGCGGGCAGGTACCTGTCCGAGCACGGCGTCGAGCGCAAGGACTTCAACTCCTACGGCTCGCGCCGCGGCAACCACGAGGTGATGATCCGCGGCACGTTCGCGAACATCCGGCTGCGGAACAAGCTCCTCACCGACGTCGAGGGCGGCTTCACCCGCAACTTCCTCGCCGGCGGCGAGCAGACGACGATCTACGACGCGGCCCAGGCGTACGCCGCGGCGGGCGTCCCGCTCGTCATCCTCGCCGGCAAGGAGTACGGGTCGGGCTCGAGCCGCGACTGGGCCGCCAAGGGCACCGCCCTGCTCGGCGTCAAGGCGGTCGTCGCCGAGTCGTACGAGCGGATCCACCGGTCGAACCTCATCGGCATGGGTGTCCTCCCGCTGCAGTTCCCGGCGGGGGAGTCGGCGGCGACCCTCGGGCTGACCGGAGCCGAGACCTTCGCGGTCGCCGGCGTCGAGGAGCTCAACGCGGGGAGGACGCCGCGCACCGTCCGGGTCACCGCGACGGCCGCCGACGGCACCGTCACGGCCTTCGACGCCGTGCTCCGGATCGACACTCCCGGCGAGGCGGAGTACTACCGCAACGGCGGGATCCTGCAGTATGTCCTTCGGCAGCTGGTTCGCGGCTGACCCGGACGACGTCCCGCACGTGGAGGGGCCCGGCCGGTCGGCCGGGCCCCTCCGTGCGTCCGACGCGGAGGCGAACACGGTCTGTGCGCGAGGTCACGGGCACGAGTCGCAATCGTTACGAAGCAGTGACCGCCCTTCGGCCGCAAAGCCCTTCCCTGCACCGCCCCGGCGGAATAAGTTGCGGGCGGCAACATATCCGGGACCGCCGAGGCTCCCGCGGGCGCACATCGCCCCGCGTGGTCGCAGGCCTCCCGGGGAGATGTTTCCGCGACCCGCTGGGAGGGGCCGCGGAAGTGTAGGGACCCGTGACCGCGGGCCCTCGATCTGGGGCATTGACGCCCCAGGAAGGACCGGAGCATGCGCAAGGGTTTGGTTGGTCTGATCGCCGTAGGTGCCGCGGGCGCGATGGCGCTCTCCGCCTGTGGTGGTAGCTCCAGCGGTGGCGACACCGGCGCCGGCACGTCGGAGACGTCCGCCGCCGCCGCGGGCAAGATCGGCGTCATCCTCCCCGACTCGGCCTCGTCGGCCCGCTGGGAGACCGCTGACCGCAAGTTCCTCGAGGACGCCTTCAAGTCCGCGGGTGTGCAGTACGACATCCAGAACGCGGGTGGCGACAAGACCAAGTTCGCCACCATCGCCGACGGCATGATCTCGGGCGGCGCCAAGGTCCTCATGATCGTCAACCTGGACTCCGACACCGGTGCGGCCGTCATCAAGAAGGCCACCGCTGCTGGCATCCCGGTCATCGACTACGACCGCCTCACGCTCGGCGGCGGCGCGGCGTACTACGTGTCCTTCGACAACGTGGCCGTCGGCACCGCGATCGGCGAGGGCCTCGTCAAGGGCATGCAGGCGAACGGCAAGAAGGACGGCCCCGTCGTTCTCCTCAACGGCTCGCCGACCGACAACAACGCCACGCTGTTCAAGCAGGGCTACGAGACGGTCATCAAGGGCGCGGGCTACACCGTCGCGGCCGACCAGGCCGTCCCGGACTGGGACAACACGAAGGCCGGCACGATCTTCGAGCAGATCTTCACGCAGACGAAGGGTGACTTCGTCGGCGTCGCGGCCGCGAACGACGGCCTCGGCGGTGCGGCGATCGCCGTCCTGCAGAAGAACAAGCTCGCCGGCAAGATCCCGGTGACGGGCCAGGACGCGACCGACGAGGGCCTCCAGCGGGTCCTGCTCGGCACGCAGTACGTCACGGTCTACAAGGCCATCAAGAAGGAGGCCGACGCGGCGTCCGCGCTCGCGATCTCGCTCATCAAGGGCGACAAGGCGGCGGCCGACGCCGCGGCGACCGGCAAGACCAAGGACAGCACCACCGGTGCGGACGTCCCCTCGGTCCTGCTCACGCCGCAGGCGATCTACAAGGACAACGTGAAGGACGTCATCGCCGACGGCTTCACCACCAAGGAGAAGGTCTGCACCACGCCGGAGCTCCAGAAGGCGTGCACGGACAACGGCATCTCCTGATCGGGAACGGACGGTCGGTCTGACCGACCGCAGCCGGTGACCAGAACCTGATGGTCACCGGGGAGTGCCACACCGGGGGGCCCGGGTCCACACTGGGCCCGGGCCCCCTGGTCCCGTCCCGGTCCCGCCGCGAGATGCGAGGAAGCATGAGCACGTCCACGAGCAGCACGACCCCGCTGCTGAGCCTGCGGGGGATCAACAAGAGCTTCGGCGCGGTCCACGTCCTCAAGGGCGTCGACCTCGACGTGTGGCCGGGCAAGGTCACGGCCCTCGTCGGCGACAACGGCGCCGGCAAGTCGACCCTCATCAAGGGCATCGCCGGCATCTACAGCTTCGACTCCGGCTCCTACTCCTTCGAGGGCCAGCAGGTCGAGGTCACCAACCCGAAGCAGGCCAACGCGCTGGGCATCGAGGTCGTCTACCAGGACCTCGCGCTCTGCGACAACCTCGACGTCGTCCAGAACCTGTACCTCGGCCGCGAGGCCACGAGCGGGGTCATCCTCGACGAGACGACGATGGAGCGGAAGGCGACCGAGACCCTCAAGGGCCTGTCCGTCCGCACCCTGAAGTCCGTCCGGATGAAGGTCTCGAGCCTGTCCGGTGGCCAGCGCCAGACCGTCGCCATCGCGCGCGCCGTGCTCTGGAACAGCAAGCTCGTCATCCTCGACGAGCCGACCGCGGCGCTCGGCGTCGCGCAGACCGAGCAGGTCCTCCAGCTCGTCCGCCGGCTCGCCGACGCGGGCCTGGCCGTCATCCTCATCTCGCACAACATGAACGACGTCATCCGGGTCGCGGACAACGTCGCTGCGCTGTACCTCGGCCAGATGGCCGCCCAGGTCCCGTCCGAGTCCCTGAGCCACGGCCAGATCGTCGAGCTCATCACCGCGGGCCGCAGCGGCGACCTCGGCCTCAAGGCGCCCGACAAGGAGGTCGTGGCGTGACCACGAGCACAGCAACCCCGGCCCCCGAGGTCATCGAGGAGGGCGGCGGCATCGGCGGCGCGCTCCGCGACTACGTCGCGCGGCTGCGCGGCGGCGACACCGGCTCCCTGCCCGCCGTCCTCGGCTTCATCGTCCTCGTGATCTTCTTCTCGGCGACCGCCGAGCCCTTCACCTCCAAGCTCAACTGGGCGAACCTGCTCAACCAGAGCGCGGCGTACATCTTCATCGCCATGGGGCTCGTCTTCGTGCTGCTCCTCGGCGAGATCGACCTGTCCGCCGGGTACACCGCAGGCACCTCCGCGGCGATGATGGGCGTCGTCATGACCCAGAAGGGCTTCGCCTGGCCCATCGCGGTCCTCGCGTGCCTCGTCACCGGCGCGGTCATCGGGCTCACGATCGGCATCCTCGTCGCGAGGCTGGGCATCCCGTCGTTCGTCGTGACCCTGGCCTACTTCCTCGGCCTGCAGGGCGTGCTGCTCCTCGTCATCGGCGAGGGCGGCACGATCGCGATCCGGGACAAGACGATCCTCGCGATCAACAACAACAACATGTCCACCTGGATGGGGTGGGTCTTCTTCCTCGTCGTGGCCGGTGGCTACGCCGCGGTGACCTTCGGCCAGCAGGCCCGGCGGCGCGCCGCCGGTCTGCCGACGGCGGCGACCTCGGTCGTGCTCGCCAAGGTCGGCGGGCTGGCCCTGCTCCTGGCGATCGTCACGTTCTTCCTCAACCAGGAGCGCTCGGTCAACCCCGTCCTCAACTCGCTCAAGGGCGTGCCGATCATCGTCCCGGTGACGGCGCTGTTCGTCGTCGGCCTCACGTTCGTCCTCACCCGGACGTCGTTCGGCCGTCACGTCTACGCCGTCGGCGGCAACGCCGAGGCGGCCCGCCGGGCCGGTATCAACGTGGGCAACATCAAGATCGCCTGCTTCGTCATCGGGTCGGTGCTCGCCGCGATCGGCGGCATCCTCATCGCCTCGCGCGACAACTCGGTGTCCCCGACGAGCGGCGGGTCCTCGACGCTGCTCCTCTCGGTCGCCGCGGCCGTCATCGGCGGCACGTCGCTGTTCGGCGGCAAGGGCCGGATCATCGACGCCGTCATCGGCGGTCTCGTCATCGGCGTCATCTACAACGGGCTGCCGTTCATCACGCAGCAGGCCGGCATCCAGTTCGTCGTCACCGCCGGTGTCCTGCTCCTCGCGGCGAGCGTCGACGCGATCGCGCGCCGGCGCGCATCGGCGACCGGCAGGTAACGGGACCGGACCACCGGACGAGCCCGCCCGGCGGGTGCCTCGCGCACCCGCCGGACGGGCCGTCCGCCGGTGCCCGCACGCCCCCGTCCAGGACCGACGCAGCGTCGCCACGGCACCGATCGGACAGGAGGGTGCATCACCCATGCCCCCGAAGTCGCGCACGTCCGCAGCCGCCAAGGGCGGGACCCAGGAGGACGTCCGGCGGCACAACCTCGGCACGGTCCTGCAGCACCTGCACCTCGCGGGTCCGCTGACCCGGGCCGAGCTGACGGCCCGGATGGGCCTGAACCGCAGCACCATCGCCGCGCTCGTCTCCGAGCTCGTCGCGCTCGGAGCCGTCCGGGAGGAGCGGCCCGCGGGCTCCCAGACCGGTGCGGGTCGCCCGTCCCTCGTCGTCCGCCCGGCCGACGACCACCTCCAGGTGCTCGCCGCGGACGTCGGGGTCGACCGGGTCGTCGTCGCGCTCGTGGGGCTCGGCGGGCGCGTCGTCGCACGCCGCCGGCGGCGCCTCACGAGCGGCAGCCCGGCGTCCGTGGCCTCGCTCATCCGTCGCCTCGTCGACGCCGTCCTCACCGACCCGGCGGCGGGGGAGCACATCCTCGGCCTCGGGGTGTCCGTCCCCGGTGTCATCCGGCACTCCGACGGCTGCGTCCGGTTCGCGCCGAACCTCGGCTGGGTCGACGCGCCCTTCGGGGACCTGCTCGCCCAGCAGCTGGGCGGGCTGCCCGTCAGCGTCGGCAACGACGCCGACCTCGGCATCCTCGCCGAGCACCGACGCGGGGCCGCCCGCGGCTACGACGACGTCGTCTTCATCGCCGGCGAGGTCGGCGTCGGCGGCGGTCTCATCGTCGGGGGCGCGCCGCTCGTCGGGGCCGGCGGCTACGCCGGCGAGCTCGGGCACGTGCTCGTGCATCCGCAGGGCCGGCCCTGCCGGTGCGGGGCCCGCGGCTGCTGGGAGACCGAGATCGGCGGCCCGGCCATCGCCCGGGCGCTCGGGCTCGGCAGCGTGACGACCGAGGACCTCGTCGAGGCGATGCGCTGCGCCGCCGCCGAGGGCAGCACGGCGCTCGACGGCGTCGCCCACCACGTCGGCCTCGGGCTCGCCACCATCGTCAACATCATCAACCCGCGCCTGGTCATCATCGGCGGCCTGCTCCGCGAGCTGTTCCCGTCGAACGCGGCGGCCGTCCGCGCATCCCTGGACGCCGCGGCCCTCACCGCGACCGCCGAGCAGGTGACCCTCGTGACCCCCGAGCTCGGCGGGGACGCCGTGCTCGTCGGGGCGTCCGAGCTCGCCTGGCAGGACGTCCTCGACGACCCCGCGGGCACGCTGCGCCGCAACCGCCGGCTCGCGCCGACGCGGTCGATGTCGGCGAGGGTGACGGCGTCGTGACCGTCCCGCCGGGCTGGCCGGCCGACGTCCGGCCCCCCGGCGCACCGGACTGGGAACGCTCCGCCGTGGCCTGGCTGCTCGACCTCTGCCCGCCGGACTACCGCGGGTACCCGGTGCTCACCCGCCGCCCGGTCGCGCTCGCCTGGGTCGCCTCCCGGCACGTCGAGGCGGCGCTCGAGGGCGCCCGGCGGGCGCTCGCCGGGGTCCGGACGGCGCTGTCGGACGCCGTCGAGCCGCAGGCGCTCACGGCGCTCGTCGAGACGCTCGAGACCGAGGTCGCCCGGCTCCTCGGGACCTCCCGCGCGGTCGGCCTCGTCGAGGAGGCGCTCCGCGGGCGGCGGCACGTCCCGCGGCTGTGACGCGGCCGGCTCGAGGACGTGACCCCGGGGGGCGCGATGTGGAGACCGGGTGGAAGTCCGCACGGATGTGACGCAAAAGCCCGGCTCCGCCGGGCCGGGACAGCGGGCCGGACCTAGACTCGAACCCGCCCGACGGCTCGCTCCCTGCCGGCCGAGGGCCGAGGAGGAGCTGTCCGATGGTGTCGCTCGACGCCCTGCACGACCCCGCCGACCTGCGCCGGCTGACGGTCCCCGAGCTCGAGGACCTCGCCTCCCAGATCCGGGAGTTCCTCGTCGCCGAGGTCTCCAAGACCGGCGGCCACCTCGGCCCGAACCTCGGCGTCGTCGAGCTGACGCTCGCCCTGCACCGGGTGTTCTCCAGCCCCTGGGACTCGATCGTCCTCGACACCGGGCACCAGTCGTACGTGCACAAGATCCTCACCGGCCGGCAGGACTTCTCCGGGCTGCGCCGCCGCGGGGGGCTGTCCGGGTACCCGAGCCGGGCGGAGTCCCCGCACGACATCGTCGAGAACTCGCACGCCTCGACGGCGCTGTCCTGGGCCGACGGGATCGCCAAGGCGCACGAGCTGCGCGGCGAGACCGACCGGCACGTCGTCGCCGTCATCGGGGACGGCGCCCTCACCGGCGGGATGGCCTGGGAGGCGCTCAACAACATCGCGGCCGGCACCGACCGCAACCTCGTCGTCGTCGTCAACGACAACGAGCGCTCCTACGCCCCGACGATCGGCGGCCTCGCGCACCACCTGGCGACCCTGCGGACGACCGGCGGCTACGAGCGCTTCCTCGACTGGGGCAAGAGCACGCTGCAGCGCAGCGGCCTGCCGGGCCGGCTCGCGTACGAGGCGCTCCACGGCGTCAAGAAGGGCGTCAAGGACGTCGTGGCCCCGCAGGGGATGTTCGAGGACCTCGGCATCAAGTACGTCGGGCCGGTCGACGGCCACGACGTCGCCGAGCTCGAGCACGCCCTGAACCGGGCCAAGGCGTTCGGCGGGCCGGTCATCGTCCACGTCATCACCCGCAAGGGCAACGGCTACGCGCCCGCGGAGAACGACGAGGCGGACCGCTTCCACGCGACCGGCATCATCGACCCGCTCACCGGCCGGCCCCGCTCGGTCGCCCGTGACTCCTGGACCGGGGTCTTCGCCGACGCCATGGTCGAGGTCGGCGACCGGCGCCGGGACGTCGTCGGCATCACGGCGGCCATGCTCATCCCGGTGGGGCTGCACCGGTTCGCCGAGCGGTTCCCGGAGCGGGTCTTCGACGTCGGCATCGCCGAGCAGCACGCCGTGACGAGCGCTGCCGGCATGGCGTACGCCGGGCTGCACCCGGTCGTCGCCGTCTACGCGACCTTCGTCAACCGGGCCTTCGACCAGGTGCTCATGGACGTGGCGCTGCACAAGGCCGGGGTGACGTTCGTGCTCGACCGGGCCGGGATCACCGGCGACGACGGCGCGAGCCACAACGGCATGTGGGACCTGTCGCTGCTGCGGATCGTCCCCGGCATCCGGATCGCCGCCCCGCGCGACGCGGTGACGCTGCGCGCCGAGCTCGACGAGGCGCTCGCCGTCGACGACGCACCGACCGTGGTCCGGTTCCCCAAGGGTGCGCTACCCCCCGAGCTGCCCGCGGTGCGTCGCGTCGGCGTGGCCGACGTCCTGCGCGAGCCCGCGCGCGGCGACGGAGCGCAGAACGGCTCGGAGCCGGTGACCGACGTGCTCGTCGTCTCCGTGGGCGCGCTCGCCGGCCTGTGCCTGGAGGTGGCCGACCGGCTCGAGGCGCAGGGGGTCGAGGTCACCGTCGTCGACCCGCGCTGGGTCGCGCCTCTCGACGACGCCCTCGTCGACCTCGCCCGCGGGCACCGGCTCGTCGTCGTCGTCGAGGACGGTCTCAGGACCGGCGGCGTCGGCAGCGCGGTCCGCGACCGGCTCGCGGACGAGGGGCTCCTCACGCCGACGCTCACCTTCGCCGTCCCGTCGCGGTTCCTCGACCACGGCACCCGGGCGCAGGTCCTCGAGGAGGTCGGCCTCACCCCGCAGGAGATCTCCCGCCACGTCGTCGAGACCGTCGCCCGGCTGCAGGCCGCGGTGGGGGCCGGGGTCGACGTCGACGTCGAGCCCTGACCGGGCCGGACCGACCGCCCCGGGTGGCATGATCCCGGTCGACCGCCGACCGAGGACGTGACATGAGCGAGCAGCAGGGGGACGGCGTCCCCGAACCGCCCCGGCCCGACGCCGGGCCGCCCGCGTACGGGACGCCGCCGCCGTACGGGCCCGCGCCCGGGACCCCCGGGACGCCCGGGTACGGCCCGGCGGCCTACGGGCCGCCCGGGTACGGCTACGGCTACGGCCCGCAGTACGGGTACGGCCCGCAGTACGGCTACGGCCCGGCGTACGGCGTGTGGCAGCGCTCGCCCGAGGCGACGTCGCTGCGGACGCAGGCGATCGTCGGCCTCGTCGTCAGCGCTGTCCTCGTGCTCATGTGCTGCTCGCCGCTGCTCGTCGCGTCGGCGATCACGGCGGGGATCGCGCTGGGCCGGGTCGACCAGGACCTCGACTCCGCGCGGCGGCTCGTCCGCTGGACCTGGGGCCTGGTCGCGGCGTCGGTCGTGCTCATGGTCGTCCTGTTCGCCGTGCTCGTCGGCGCCGGGGCGTTCAGCGAAGGGGGTTCCGCCGGCGCCTGACCACCGGGCCACCGGTCGGCGTCCGGACCGGTCAGCCGTCGGCGCGGTGCCGTCCTGGCCGCCGGTCGCGGTCCGCGCGGGGGCGCAGCGCCGGTGGCAGGTCGAGGGCCTCACCGGCCGGGTCGCCACCAGCCCGCGCGAGCGTGACCTCGTCCCGGGTGACGAGCAGCGGCCGCGGGACGCCGCGCACCGCCTCCTCGGTCGCCGACCAGACCGCGCCCGCGAACGCGGGGTCGACCCGGCGCAGGTCGTGCCAGCCGCGGCTGCGGGTCGGGACGGCGACCGCGCACATGCCCGAGCCGTCGCAGGCCGCGAGCGCGGAACGCAGCGGGCGGGTCGCCAGCAGGGTGAGGACGTCGCAGCCGCCGACGGGGCGCAGGGTCCCGGCGGGGCGCACCGCGGGCGCCTCGTCAGGGCCGGTTGCCCCGTCGGGCCTGCCGCCCCGGCCGACCCGGACGGCGGCGAGCGCCCCCATCCGACGGGCGTGGTCACGGACCATCGGCCACCAGGCGGCGGCCACGGCCCCCGCGGTGCCGCGGCCGGCGGCGGCACCGGGCGGCAGCGGCAGGACGCCGTCGGCGGTCCAGGGCAGGTCGACGAGCCCGAGGCCGACGTCGAGGACCCCGCCGAGCACCCGCTCGACGGTCCACCCACGGCCGGGGTGCAGCGCGTGCCCGGCGGGCAGCGCGAGCGCCCGCACGTGCCTGCCGGCCCAGTCGGTGCCGGGCAGCCCGTCGGCGAGCAGCGCCTCGGTCCGCAGCAGCGTGGCGATCCGGAGCCGGGCGACGGCGGACTCGGGCGCCAGCCCGGCAGCGGCCTGCGCGACGCGCTCCCAGCCGACGAGGGCGCGGACGGCGCCCGAGGGGGAGGGGACGAGCACCCCGTCGACGGTCGGCTCGAGGTCGACGTCGTCGAGGACCGCGACCGCGAGGACGCCCCGGCGCAGCACGGCGTCCTCCGGTGTCCCCACGCTCCTCACGGTAACGACGTGCGACGCCCGGACCGCCTGCCCGGCAGGTCTGTCCCCCGTGCGGCGCAACCGGGAGGCCACGTCCGGTGATCGGTGTTCCCGGCGGCACCCGGGCGCCCTAATCTTCGCTGGTGACGTCGTCCCGCCGGACACGGCTCACGGGGTCGACGCTGCTCGCCGCCGCCGTGGGCCTCGTCGTCGTGCTCGACACCGGCGTCGTCCAGCTGCCGTTCTCGACGCCGCGCCCCGTGGTCGCTGCCGGAGCGTCAGCGGCGCCGGGCGGAGGGGCGGGCTCGGAGACGGACCCGGCGGCGCTGCAGGCACGCGACGACGCCGTGGCGCAGACGTTGGAGGCGTTGTCGGCGGCCCTCGCGACGGGTGCCCCGGTGGAGCCGCTCGTCGCCCCGGGCAGCCCGGAGGTGGTCCGGGCGCTGGGCCGACTGGTCCGGAACGTGCGTGCCGTGGACGGGGCGACAGCGACGGTGGCGCGGGAGCGTTACCGTGAGACGACCGTCGAGGCGGACGGGGACGTGACGGTCCAGGTCGGGATGACCTCCCGGCTCGTCGCGTCCGAACCTCTGGCCTACGACTACGTGTACACCCGGTTCCGGCGCGTCGGGCGGCAGTGGCTGCTCTCCGGCTGGGATCCCGTGGCGGACCCGAACGAGACTGTTCCCGACGCGCCGTTCCTGCTGCCGGTCGACATCGTGGCGGTGCGGAGGCCCCACACCCTGCTGCTCGGGACCGTCGGCGTCGAACGACTCGCCGCCCGGCTCGCGGGCCGGGCCGAGGGGGCGGCGCTCCAGGCCCGCGAGGCCCTGCCGCAAGCCGGGTGGGACGGCACCGTCGTCGTCTACGCCTTCACGGAGTCCGCCTTTCTCGACCGGGTGTTCGGCGCGCACGAGGCCGGCCTGCGTGACGAGCACCCCTATTCGTGGTGGTCCCACGAGACGGACACCGGCGTGCTCCGGGTCGTCCTGGGCGCCGGGTACGTCGCGGTGGACGACGCCTCGTCCCGGCTCGGGGTCAGGCGTGCGGTCGGCTGTGCCGCCGGGCTCGCCACGGACGGCATGGGGGTCCCGGACTGGATGATCGAGGGGACCGCGGAGTACGTCTCCACGCGGTCGGGCAGCGGTGTCGACCCGGACGCTGCCCTGGACAGACGTGGCCTGGACGACGCCACCTGGCGCGCCGTCCGCCGTGGCACCTGGACCCCGCGACTCGTCGGCGCCGCGAGCGACAACACGACGGCGGCGCAGATCGCCGCGGCGGAGGACTCCGCCTGGCTCGCGTGCCTGTTCATCGCGGACCGCTACGGCGAGCAGCGGATGCAGGAGTCATGGGAGGCCGTCGCCAGGCGCCGCGACTACGGCGAGGCCAAGGAGCGAGCCGCTTTCACCGCGCTCGGCACCACGCGCGCGGCCTTCGTCCGGGACCTCCGGGTGTGGACCCGCCGGCTTGTGGCGCGGTCCGGATGAGCGGCGCGCTGCCGCCGGGGAGCGGACCAGAGCGCCCGGGCGTCACTGCGGGGAACGAGGGGGTGGGGATGTCCGAGGTCGACGAGGCGGCACCGGTCGTGGAGGCGCCCGGCCGGCGTGCCGCCCGGCTCCGGGGGCGGGCCGTCGGGGCCGGGCTGCTCGCGGCGGCCCTGGGGGCCGTCGTCGCCCTGGACACCGGCGTCGTCCCGCTGCCGCTGTCGACGCCGAGACCGGTGGCGCAGCAGGCCGCCCGGCCCGGGGTGCCCGCCGCCACGGCTGCTGCCGACGCGGCCCGCGAGAAGGCGGTCCGGGTGACCGTGACGGCGCTCGACGCGGCCCTCGGCGCGGACGACGTCGCAGCGTTCGGCCGTCTCGTCGACCCGCAGGACGCCGCGGCCGCCCGACGGTTGCGCCGGCTCGCCGGCAACCTCGCCGCACTGCCCGCGACGACGGCCGGGCTGGAGTGGGACGGGTCGTGGGGGGTCGACGTGTCGGGCGGCCGGCCGGCGGACGCCGCGACGCGGATCGTCGCGCACGCGCACCTGCGGACGAGCTTCACCGGCTACGACACCGGCGGCACCCCGGTCGCGGTCGACGTGGGGCTGCACAAGGTCGCCGACCGCTGGCTCGTCACGTCCTGGGCGCGCCGGTTCGTCAGCGAGCAGCCCGACCCGTGGGACGTCGACGTCGACCTCGCGGCCGTCGCGAAGCCGCACGTGCTCGTCGTCGGGATGGCGAAGAACGCCCGGGCCAACGCACGGCTCGCGAGCCGCGCCGAGGCGGCCATCGTCGACACCCGCAAGGTCTGGACCGACCCGGCGTGGAACGGCAAGGCCGTCGTCTTCGCCCTGACGGACACCGACTACCTCGACACCTGGTTCGGTGCCGGGCTCGCCGGCCCCGGGCAGGAGCACGCGAACTACTTCAACACCTTCGTCACCGAGGACGTCCTCTCGGCACCGCGCCGGACCGGCATGCGCGTCGTCGTCGCGACGGACTTCCTGCTGCGCGACACCAAGGGCACCCGCGCCGACCTGCGCTACGCGTTCACCGTGATGTCGTTCCGCACCGGTGAGACGGACTGGATCCCCGCCTGGCTCTACAACGGGGCCGCCGACTACACCTCCTGGCGACCGGGCACCGGCGAGGACGCGCTCGAGACGGCGCGGCGGCGCGGCCTCTACGACTCGACGTGGGCCGGGCTGCGCGCCGGCACCTGGAAGCCCCGCTTCACGAAGAACCGGGACGACTTCGCCGAGGGCTCCGACGCCCGGCTGGAGGCGGACTGGGACTCCGCCTTCCTCACGGCGACGTACGTCGCAGACACCTTCGGGGAGGCCCGGCTGCGCGCCCTCGTCGCCGCTACGGCCACCGAGCCCCGGACGGAGATCGCAGTGAAGAAGGTGCTGAAGATGACCATGCCGCAGCTGTCGGCGAACGTCCGCCGGTACGCACGACGGCTGGCGGCCCGCGCGTGACCGACGAGCCGCAGGCCACACCGCCACCGCTGCCGCCGCTCCCGGCGTCGGCGCCGCCGGTCGTGCCGTCGGCCACGCCGTCGGCCACGCCGTCGGCCGTGCTGCCGTCCGTGCCGCCGCGCGCCCCGCGCAGGACGCCGGGACGGCTGCTGCGCACCGGCCTGCTCGCGGCCGCCGTCGCCGCGGTCGTCGCCCTCGACACCGGCGCGGTGCCGCTGCCGTTCTCGACGCCGGTCGCACCGCCGGACCGGGTGAGCCAGGGCGCGCAGGGCGCGGCCGGGAACGACCCGGACGACGCGGACGCCGACCTCAGCGCCGGGGAACGGGCCCGCAACGACGGCATCGAGGCGGCCGTGACGGCGATGACCGCCGCCTACGCCGCGAAGGACGAGGCGGCGTTCCTGGCGCTCGTCGACCCCGCCGACACCAAGCTCGTGACCCGGATGCGGACGATGTTCCGCAACCTGCGCGCGATCGGCTACGACCAGGTGGCCTTCGGGTGGCCGGACCGGCGGACCTACCCCCTGCCCGCGGCCGCGTCGTACGACGCCCCGGGGGCCCCGGCGGAGGCGGTGGCGGCCGCCGTCGAGGTCCGCACCCGGATCAGCTCCTTCGACCGCAAGACGGCGTCGACGGTGCTCGGACTGAGCTTCGCCGACCGGGCCGGTCGCTGGCTCGTCGTCGGCGACAAGGACGCCGCGGAGGAGCTCGACCTCTACACGGCGTCCGAGCCGTGGATGCTCGGCACCGTCTACGTCGTGAGGAAGCCGCACACGATCGTCGTCGGGGAGGCCAAACGGAAGCGGGACGTCGACCGGCTCGCCACCCAGGTCGAGCAGGCGATCGGCGCCGTCCGGGCGGTGTGGAAGGTGAAGTCCTGGAACGGGAAGGCCGTCGTCTACGCGACGACGGACCGCCGCTTCGTGGACTCCCAGTTCGGCGGGCGGGACGCCAAGAGCAACAAGGTGACCAAGGAGGCGGTCTTCGACGCCAAGGTCGAGATGCTCTACGGCACCCCGGTGCTCGACGTCGCGGACATCCCCGAGGAGGCGACCCCGCGGATGGTCGTCACGCCGTTCCTGCTGGGCCGCAACAACGCGCAGTCGCGCGCCGTCCTGCGGCACGAGCTGACCCACGTCGCCTTCGCCTACGAGGGCGGGGAGTCGGTGCCGACGTGGCTCGTCGAGGGGATCGCCGAGTACACCGCGTTCCGGACGGGCGGGTCCGGGGTCGACGGGGTCGGCGCGCTCGCCGCCCGCGGCCTGCCGCGGACGACGTGGACCGAGCTCAAGCGGGGCACGTGGAAGCCCTCGCTCGTCGCCGATCCCGGCGACTTCTACTCGGGGACGTCCAAGCACGTGTCGGACACGTACACGACGGGCTGGCTCGCGTGCCTCTACATCGCCGACAGCTACGGCGAGCAGTCGCTGGCCCGGCTCTACGCGGCGGCGGGTGCGCGGTCCGCGGACGAGGACCCCGAGGCGGTCGAGGCGGGGATCCTCAAGAAGGTGCTCAAGACGAAGCGCTCCACGCTGGTCTCGGAGACCAGGAGCTACGCGCGGCGGATCCGCAGCCGGTTCGTCTGAACCCGGTCCACGTGCGAGGCGGCGGGCGCCCGGTCCCGGGTGACCGCCGCCTCGTCGTCGGCAGCGCGCGTGCGGCAGCCGTCAGGCGGGCACGCTCGCGACGCCGCGCGGCAGGAACCGCCGGCCGGTCACGGCCTCGCTGACCCCGGTGCGGTCGAGGTACGGCGTGATGCCGCCGAGGTGGAACGGCCAGCCGGCGCCGAGCAGCATGCACAGGTCGATGTCCTGCGGCTCGGCGACGACGCCCTCGTCGAGCATGATCCGGACCTCCTCGGCGATCGCCGCGAGCGCCTTCGCGCGGACCTCGTCCGCGGTGAGCACCGTGTCGCCGACCTCGAAGAGCGCCTTCGTCGCGTCGTCCATGTAGGGCTTGCCCTCGGCGTCCCAGGACCAGATCCCGGTCTTGCCGGCCGCGACGAGCCGCCCGAGGTTCGCCGACACGGAGAACCGGTCGGGGAACGCCGCGTGCATCGTCTCCGCGACGTGCAGCGCGACGGCCGGGCCGACGAGCTGGAGCAGGACGAACGGCGGCATCGGCATCCCGAGGGCGTCGAGCGAACGCTCCGCGACCTCCGGCGGGGTGCCCTCGTCGACGGCCTTCGTCACCTCGCCGAGCATCCGCGTGAGGAGCCGGTTGACGACGAACGCCGGGGCGTCCTTGACGAGGACGCAGGACTTCTTGAGCTGCTTGCCGACCGCGAACGCGGTGGCGAGCGTCGCGTCGTCCGTGCGCTCGCCACGGACGACCTCGAGCAGCGGCAGGACGGCGACCGGGTTGAAGAAGTGGAAGCCGACGACCCGCTCGGGGTGCTTCAGATCGGCCGCCATGGCGCTGACCGACAACGAGGACGTGTTCGTCATGAGCACGCACTCGCTGCTCACGACGGCCTCGACCTCGGCGAGCACCTGCTTCTTGACGTCGAGGTCCTCGAAGACGGCCTCGATGACGACGTCGGCGGCGGCGAACGCGGCCTTGTCCGTCGAGCCGCTGACGAGCGCCTTGAGCCGGTTCGCCGCGTCGGGGGAGATCCGGCGCTTGGCGAGCAGGCCGTCGATCTCGCCGTGGACGTAGCCGACGCCCTTGTCGACGCGCGCCTGGTCGAGGTCGGTGAGGACGACGGGCACCTGGAGCCGGCGGACGAACAGCAGCGCGAGCTGGCTCGCCATGAGCCCGGCCCCGACGACGCCGACGGTGGTCACCGGCCGGGCGAGGCCGCGGTCGGGCGCGCCCGCGGGGCGCTTGGCCCGCCGCTGCACGAGGTCGAACGAGTAGATCCCGGAGCGGAACTCCTCGCTCGTCGCGAGGTCCGCGATCGCCTGCGACTCGGCCTCGAACGCCTCGTCCCGGGTCGCCGTCCGGGCCAGCCGCATGAGCTCGACGGCCCGGTACGGCGCGGGGGCGGCGCCCTTGAGCTTGAGGTCCGCCATCGCCTTCGCGGCGCCGAGCGAGCCCTCCCAGAAGGCCTCGTCGGTGCTCACCTCGGGCCGGGTGACCTTGGTGCGCCCGGTGAGGACGTCCGCCGCCCAGAGCAGGGACTGCTCGAGGAAGTCGGCGGCCTCGAACATCGCGTCCGCGAGCCCGAGCCGGAAGGCCTTGGCGCCGTCGAGCATCTTGTTGTTGTTCAGCGCGTTGCCGACGACGACCTCGGCGGCCTTGTCCGGGCCGACGAGCCGGGGGAGCAGGTAGGTGCCGCCCCAGCCGGGCACGAGCCCGAGGAAGCACTCGGGGAGGGCGACCGCGGGCGCGGACGACGAGATCGTCCGGTAGTCGCAGTGCAGTGCGACCTCGAGGCCGCCGCCCAGCGCGAGCCCGTTGACGAAGGCGAACGTCGGCACCCCGAGCTCGCCGAGGCCGCGGAAGACCTCGTGGCCGTAGCGGGCGACCATGAGCGCCTGCTCGCGGTCCTTGCCCGCGGCGGCGACCTTGAGGTCCGCCCCGGCGCCGAAGATGAACGGCTTGCCGGTGAGACCGACGGCGGCGACCTCGCCGGCCGCCGCGCGCGCCGCGAGGCCGTCGAGGGCCTCCCGGAGGTTCTTCAGGCCGGCCGGGCCGAACGTGTTCGGCTTGGTGTGGTCGAACCCGTTGTCCATCGTCACGAGGGCGAGGGTGCCCGCGCCGCCGGGCAGGGCGACGTCCCGGACGAGCGCCTTCGTGACCACCTCGTCCGGCAGCGCACCGGCGAACGCGGCCTCGACGGCCTCGACGAGGGCGGCCCGGGCCGGGG
>NZ_MWLL01000239.1 GCF_002198675.1 Kineosporia sp. R_H_3
GCCACGGCTCCGGCCAGTCCTGGCCGGAGCCGTGGCCCGGGGCCTGCTGCGGGGCCGGGCGCGCGGCCGGCGGCTCGATGGCGGCCTCGAGGGACGCCGCAGCGACGGCAGCGGCGTCGCCGCGGCCCTTGCGACGGTCGGCCTTGGCCTTCGCCTCGGCCGCGATGGCGCGCAGGCTCGCCTTGGTGTCCTGGCCGTCCCGGACGCCCTGCGGGGCGAGGACGACCTCGACGGGCTGGTTCGTGATCCGGCGCAGCGTGACGAGCGCCGCCTGGAGCTCGGTGCGGCGGGTGACGCCCTGCTCGACGACGAGGAGCACCGCGTCGGCGGCGGAGGCCCACGCGAGACCGACGTCCGAGGACTGGATGGCCCGCGGCGCGAGCACGATCCAGTCCGCGACGGCCCCGGCGGCCGCGACGGCGTCCTCGGTCGCACCGCGCGAGCGGCTGCCCGCCCACGCACCGGCGAGCTGGTACGTCTCCGGCGTGAAGCCGAGGCGCTGGACGCTGAAGTCGTTGCCCGTCGGGTCCGGGGCGAACAGGTAGAGCGCGGTCTGGCCGGTGATGTCGATCGGCGCGGTGTCGAAGACGGCGAGGTTGCGCGCCTTCTCGCTCTCGTTCTCCAGGAGCAGCGCGCGCCGGCCGGTCGCCGCGAGCGTGATCGCGAGGTTGAGCGGCATCTGCGAGCGGCCGTCCGCACCCGTGCCCACGACGGCGACGCAGTGCGCGCCCGCGCCGGGGGGCAGGGTGTCGAGGTACGCGGCGAGCATCCGGTAGGCGGCGTTCGTCGGGGCGTCGTTGTGCCGTGCGGACCCGCCCTTGGAGCGGCGCGGGAACTCCACGAGCGGCTCGCGGCCGGTCGCGGCCTCGACGTCGGCGAAGGTGCGGATCACGCCGCGGGTCTGCTCGAGGAGGATGACGAGGAGCAGGCCGAGCAGGAGGGCCGTGAAGCCGGCGACGACGCCGCGCAGGTACGGCTGGCGGTCGATCGGCAGGCCGGAGGTCTGCGGGTCGACGACGACGCTGAGGCTGCCGGGCCCGGACTGCTGCGCGGTCCGGGCGAGGAGCTGGTCCTTGAGCGAGGTGACGACCTGGAGCGCCTGCTGCGGGTCGTTCAGGGTCACGGTGATGTCGAGGATGCGCGTGGCGGGGCTGAAGGCGATCGCCGTGCCGGCCTGGACGTCGGCCGCGGTGAGGCCGCCGCCGACCTGGGTGGCGGCGTTCGACAGGGCGGTGCCGCTGACGACGAGCTGGGCGTAGGTGCCGATGAGCTGGCTGGACGCCTTGATCCCCTCGGCGTCCTCGTTGACCGGCCCGACGAGCAGCTGGGTCGACGCGGAGTACTGCGACGGCGTGAGCAGTGTGTAGGCCGCGGCTCCGCCGCCCGCCAGGAGCGCGACGGCGAGGAGCGCGAAGGCCCAACGGCGCAGGGCCTGCGTTGCGGTCTGTCTCACTATGACTCCTCGCTGCTGACGTGCTCTCCGGGCGGTTTCGCCCCGGACGGGTCCTGCCGGGCTCGACGTCGAGCCTTCAGCAGGGGAACTCGGGCCGCCGCAGGGAACGTCCCGACGACGTCCAGGCGCCCCGACACCGCCACGAAGATGAACAAGGACACTCCGGCGGCGGCGACCAGCCCCACCCATGATGACGGATAACCCACCGTGTTCGCTGCCAGTAGCGCAGCAAGGGCCCCGAACAGCCAGAAATACACACCGGCGTACCGGCGCGGGGGGACGGTGATCCCGGTACCGCGGGCGAGCATGACCTGCTTGGCGACGTTGTAGCCGACGAGCGTGAGGCTGCTCGCGACGGCCGCACCGAGTGCGCCGTGGCTGGGCACGAGTGTGAGCAGGAGCACGATGTCGAGCACCGCGGCGATGGCGGCGGCGGTGACGACGCCCTTCCAGCGGCCGAAGACCTGCAGCGTGAGCCCGTTGAACCCGGTCGCCGCCTGCAGGTACAGCCCGAGGGCGAGGATGACGAGCAGCACCGCCGAGTCGCTGTACCGGTCGCCGTAGATCGTGCTGACGATGAACGTCGGCGCGGAGACGATCACCGCGACGACGGGGAACGACAGGGTCGCGACCCAGGCGGCGGTCTCCCAGTAGTGCCACGCCGTGACGTCCCGCTCACCGCGTGCCAGCACGCGGGACAGGTGCGGGGTGAACAGCGGCGTGAACGCCTGGGTCGCCACGAGCGTCATCGCGGCCAGCGGGCCGACGACCCGCAGCGCCGCGACCTCGTCCGGGCCGTGGAAGTGCATGACCGCGATCGCGTCGACCGAGTTCACGAGGAGCAGCACGAGGTCGGCGCTGAGCAGCGGAAGGGAGAACCCGAAGAGCGTGCGCACCGGGAACGACAGCTCGGAGCGCCGGTAGCGGGCGGCGAGGCCGGTGCTGCGCAGCGTCGAGACGAGCATCCCGACGTAGAGCAGGACGCCGAGGAAGGCCGCGACGACGTAGCCGACGGCCAGCTGGTTCACGGTGCCGCCGGCGAGCAGAATCCCGGCGGCCGCGGCGAGCCGCAGCAGCGGGCCGACGAGGTACTTGCGGACGAAGATCGCCTTCGCGTTGGCCATGACGGCGAACAGCCCGGCCATCGCGTCGTCCGCGGCCTGCAGCGGGGCGAGCGCGACGAGGATCGGGAGCAGCCCGAGCACCTCGGGCCTGCCGCCGCCGACGAGCCGGCCGGCGGGGACCGCGAGCAGCACGACCGCCGAGCCGAGGCAGACGATCGTCACGAGCTGCACGAGGAGCGCGCCGAAGAGCTCGCCGTACCGGCCCTCCTCGTCGAACTTCGCGACGAACCGCGGGACGGCGCGGTCGAGGCCGAGGTGGATCGCCGCCTCGGCGGCGAGCACGACGGACAGGCAGTAGGCGAAGGCGCCGAAGTCCCCGGAGGTCAGGGCCCGGACGAGGATGACCTGGGTGACGAAGTTCGTGCCGAGCGACAGCAGCCGCCCGCCGAAGAGCAGCGTCGAGCCGCCGACGGTCTTGCGCTGACCGGACGCCGACGCGTCCGACGCCTCGGGGGCGTCGGACACGGCGTCGGGCAGGGGTCGGGTCACGGGGCTCGCCAACGCCGGTGGTGCGCGTCCCAGACCTGGGCGGTGACGTCCCGGCGGACGGCGTCGGCCGGCCGCGAGGCGTCGACGAGCAGCCAGCCGGGCCGGGTGGCGGCGAGCTCGGCGTACCGGCGGCGCTGGTCCTCGAGGATCTCGGGGGAGTGCTCCTGGCTGCGGGCGTGCAGGACCTCGCCGGGGGCGTCGAGGACGACGACCCGCTGCGGGCGCAGCGCCACCCGGCCGAGCACGGCGCGGCGGAGCCGCGACTTCGCGGACGCCCCGGGCCGGGAGAGCCGGCTGTCGTAGGCGTACCGGTCGAACAGGACGACCCGCCCGCGGGCCAGGTGCAGCACCGTCCGCAGGCTCATGACCACCTGGCGCACGAGCAGCCCGAGCGTGTGCCCGCCGGGGAGCTTGGCGAAGGGGCCGACGGAGCCCTGGTACTGGCCGGCGTAGAAGGTCGCCACGGGGAACGGGTACGTGGCGGCGACGGTCGCGACGACGGAGGACTTGCCGGCGCCGTCCGGGCCGACGACGGCCACGGCGGTGCCCCGGCGGCGCAGCGCGGTCGCGGGCTTGCTCGCCGCCCGCGCGCCGAGGGCCCGCACGCGGCGGGCGAGGACCGACGGCCGGCGGGCCGTCGTCCAGGCCGCCCGCAGGGTGCCCGCGACGTCGGCGAGGTCGCCGTCGAAGCCGGGGTCCCGCAGCCGGCCGAGCAGGGCGTCCGTGCCGGCCGGGCCGAGCAGCCCCTCGACGACGGCGCGCGCGTCGCCGCCCGCAGGTGCCGTCCGGGCGAGGTCGCCGAGCCGGGCGGTGTGCCGGCCGCAGCGGCCGCGCCGGTCGAGCAGGCAGTGCAGCAGGAGCACCCACAGGTCGTCGGCGGGCGCAGGGCCGGCGGCGCCGCGGGAGCGCGCCACGACGCCGGGGGCGAGGTCGGTGACGAACTCCTGGGCCGCCCCGAAGGCGACCTCGCTGAGCACGTCGACCTTGAGCCAGGTGCCGGCGGCGGGCTCGAACCGGAAGAAGAAGCGGTGCGTGCCGCGGCCCCAGGCCGGCCGCTCGACGAACCCGGCACCGCGCAGGCGGGCCACGAAGGCGTCGAGGTGCGCGGGGTCGACGAGGACGTCGACGTCGACCGGCTCCGCGGCCGACCCGGTCGTGCCCCCGGCCGCGGGGGCGGCGTCGGCCGCCGGGACGTCGCCGTCCCGGAGCAGGCACCAGCCCAGGAGGCCGGCGAGGACCTCGACCACCCCGTCCGTGTCGACGCTGCGTGAAGTGCTCGTCACCGACTGCTCCATTCGTGGTGCGCTCGATACGCCGACCGGGTCACATCGGGTCGCTGTGGGTCAGGTCCCCTCAAGGCCCCCGCTGCGGACCCCGACGCCATGACTGTCCTGGTCCCCGCCGCGACCGGTCCGGCTCCGCCCGGGTCCGGCCGCACCGGGGAGACACGTGCGACCGACAAGGTGACGACACGATGCAGTCGCAGCACAGTCCGCATGTCCCTGACCCGTACGTCCCCGACCCCGCCCGTCCCGCCGGCCTCCTGGGCTGGTGCCTGCTCCGGGA
>NZ_MWLL01000024.1 GCF_002198675.1 Kineosporia sp. R_H_3
GGGCGGCGGGGGCGGGACCGGCAGCGGGAGCGGATCGGCGTCCCCCGACCCGACCATGACGGCCGGTTCCTCCGACGGCGGGTCCTCGGGGTCCACGTCCGACCCGGCGCCGACCCCGAGCAGCCCTTCCGCGACCGTGACCGCGACGCCGACCCCGACGCCCACGACGACCGCCACCCCGCCCCCCTGACGGACGCGGCGAGGGCCGCCCCGCAGGTGCGGGACGGCCCTCGTCGGACGGGCTGCGGTCAGGTGCCGGTCAGGACGTGAACCAGGCGTCGACCTTGGCCTGGTTGTCGGCGATCCACTTCTTCGCGGCATCCTCGGGCGACATCTTGTCGACCGCGATGTACTTCGCCACGACGTTCTGGTCGTCGTTCGTCCACTGGAACTTCTTGACGAAGTCGTACCCCGGGCTGCCCGACGTCGCGAACTTCGCGCTCGCGATCTTGTCGAGGTTGTAGACCGGGTAGTCGCACTTGACGGTCTTCGGGTCGGCGTCGCAGCCGGGCGTGTACGGCGGCAGCTTGACGTTGACGAGCGGCACCTCGGAGAGGAACCACTGCGGCGAGTAGAAGTAGCCGATAGCCGGCTTCTTGTCCTTCTCCGCCTGGCGGAACGACGTGATGAGCGCCGCCTCGCTGCCCGCGTAGATCACCTTGAAGTTCAGGCCGAGGTTCTTGATGAGCGGCCCGTCGATCGTCACGAAGCCGGGGTCGCCGTCGAGGAACTGGCCCTTGTCGCCGGACTCCGACGTCTTGAACAGGTCGGCGTACTTGTTGAGGTTCGCCGAGTCCGTGATGTCCGGGTACTTCTCGGCCATCCACGGCACGACGAACCAGCCGATCTTGCCCTCACGGCCGGTCGGACCGACCTCGACGGCGACCTTCTGCTCCTCGATGTACTTCTTCTTGAGGTCCTCGTGGCCCCAGTTCTCGAGGATGACGTCGACCTCGCCGGTGCCGAAGCCCTGCCACGAGACCTGCTCGTCGAGGTTCTTCTTGACGACGGTGCAGCCGAGCTTGCTCTGGAGCAGCTCCGCGACGACCGCCGCGTCGGCCTCGTACCCGACCCAGGGGTTGATGGCGATGTTCACCGTGCCGCAGGCCGCGGCCGTGCCGGACCCGCCGGGCGCCGGTGCCGCCGACGACGTCGTGTCCTCGCCCACCTTCGCCCCGCCGCAGGCGGCGAGAGCGAGCGCGAACGTCGCGACGAGCGCGACGCGGGCGGTCCGCCGCGCCCCGCGGGGGCTACCGATTCGAGTCAATTCCATCCTCCTCGTCACGACCGCCCTGGTGGCGGCCGGTCCTTGGTCGGTCGGCGCCGGGGGCGGCGCCGTCCGTTCGTGATCGCTCAGCGCTTCTTCGCGCCCCCGGTGCGGCCGGACGCCGCCTGGGTGACCCGGTCGAGCATCACGCCGAGCATGACGATCGCCAGACCGGCCGCGAGACCCTTGCCGAAGTACGTGCTCTGCCGGAAGCCCGCCACGACGTCGTAGCCGAGCGCCCCGGCGCCGATGAGGCCGCCGACGACGACCATGGAGAGCACGTAGATGAGGCCCTGGTTCGTCGCGAGGACGAGCGCCTCGCGGGCCATCGGCAGCTGGACCTTGCGGATCATCTGCAGCGTGCTCGTCCCGGCCGACAGCGCCGCCTCGACCGTCGTCGCGGAGACGTTGCGGATGCCGTCCGCGACGAGCTTGATGGCGATCGGCGCGGAGTAGACGACGGCCGCGACGATCGCCGTGAACCGGGTCGCCCCGAAGAGCGCGACGAAGGGGATGAGGTAGACGAACGACGGCAGCACCTGGGCCGCGTCGAGGACCGGCCGGATCGCCCGGTCGGCGCCCCGGCTGCGGCCCATCCAGACCCCGACGAGGACCCCGATGAGGACGGTGAGCACGGTCGCGACGAGCACCGCCGCGAGCGTCGTCATCGTGTCCGACCACAGGCCCGTGCCGATGACGACGGCGAGGCACACGGCCGTGGTCACCGCGGCGCGGACGTTGCCGATGACCATGCTGAGCACGACGGCCACGGCGAAGACGACGAACCACGGCGACTCGACGAGGAGGTGCTCGACCGGGTCGAGGATCCACGCCGTCGAGACGTCCTTCCACGACTGGGTGAGGAACGTGAGGTTCGACTGGGTCCAGGTCGTCACCGAGTCGGCGACCCGGGCGACGTCGTCACCGACGTAGCCGAGCGACGAGCCCTCGGGCTTCGGGAAGACCGCGTAGTTGGCGAACGTGTACGACAGGTAGACGCACACGAGGGTGGTGAAGGCGCCGGCACCGAGCAGGTACGGCCGGCGGGCGATCGCCTGCGGGGTCATGAGGCGCGCGACCTCGACCCGCTCGCTCATCGCCGTCGTCACCCGGTCGAGGACGATCGCCATGAGCACGATGGACAGACCGGCGTTGAACGCCGTCCCGACGTCGAGCGTCTGCAGCGCCTTGAGGACGTTCTGGCCCAGCCCCGGCGCGTCGATGAGGGCGGCGATCGTCACCATCGACAGCGCGGCCATGATCGTCTGGTTGATGCCGAGGACGATCGTGCGCCGGGCGACCGGGATGAGGACGCCGAACAGCGTCTGCCGCGGCGTCGAGCCGAGCGCGACGCTCGCCTCGACGGTGGCCGGGGCGACCGAGCGGATGCCGTGCGCGGTGATCCGGATCGCCGGCGGCGCGGCGTAGATGAGCGTCGCGATGACCGCGGAGGCCGGCCCGATGAGGAAGAAGAGGGTCAGCGGCGCGAGGTAGACGAAGGTCGGCATCGTCTGCATGAAGTCGAGCACCGGTGTGAGCACCCGGTTCACCCGGTCGGACAGCCCCGCCCAGACCCCGAGCGGGATGCCGATGAGCAGCGACACGAGCACCGCGGCGAGGGTGAGCGCGAGGGTGTCCATCGCCTGGGTCCACAGGCCCTGGAGCCCGAAGAAGACGAACACGGCCCCGGCGAGCAGGCTGACCCGGCCGTTGCCGAGCGCCCACGCGACGAACATGACGACGGCGACGACGCCGAGCCAGCCGAGCAGCGGCACGGGGCGGCCGAACGCGGGCTGGGCGATGAGCCCGGAGATCGTGTTCGTCAGGGCGTCGATGACGAGCCGGATCTCGTTGAAGACGTAGAGGAACAGCGGGTTCGAGTTGCGCCCGGCGTCGATCGAGTCACGGATGTCGTTGATGCGCAGGTGCAGGTCGGTCGTCGACGCGGTGTCGAGAGTCAGCGTGAACCGGTTGCGCAGCAGGGCCCACAGCACGACCCACACCGCGACGACGCCGGCGACGACGGCCCCGCGATGCGCCGCCCAGACCGGGCCGGTCGCGGGCGCGGCCGGCGGTGCGGCCGGCGGACGGGTCGTCTTCGCGGCCTCGAGCACAGCCATGTCAGCTGCCCTCCGTCACCGCGGCGATGACACCGAGGATCTCCTCGTTCCCGACGACCCCGAGGAGCTCGCCGTTCTCCATGACCCGGATCGGCTTGTCCGAGTCGAGCACGACCCGGGTCGCCTCGTGGACGAGGACGTCCCGGCTGAGCACGGGACCGTCGAGCGGGTCGTCCGGCCGCGGCGGTCGCATGATCCAGCGCAGGGTCAGCACGTGGGAGCGGTTGACGTCGCTGACGAAGTCGCGCACGTAGTCGTCGGCGGGGGCGCCGACGAGCTCGTCGCCGGTGCCCGTCTGGATCATCTTGCCGTCGCGCATGATGAGGATCCGGTCGCCGAGCTTGAGCGCCTCGGAGAGGTCGTGCGTGATGAAGACCATCGTCTTGCCGACCTCGTGGTGCAGCCGGATGACCTCGTTCTGCATGTCCCGCCGGATGAGGGGGTCGAGCGCCGAGAACGGCTCGTCGAAGAACAGGACGTCCGGGTCCCCGGCGAGCGCGCGCGCCAGCCCGACGCGCTGCTGCATGCCGCCGGAGAGCTGGTCGGGGTAGGACTTCTCGTAGCCGAGCAGGCCGACGAGCTCGATGACCTCCATCGCCTTCTTCGTGCGCTCCGTCTTGCCCATGCCGCGGATCTCGAGGCCGTAGGCCACGTTCTCGACGACGCGACGGTGCGGCAGGAGGCCGAAGTGCTGGAACACCATGGAGAACTTGAGCCGGCGCAGCTCCCGCAGCCGGGCGGCGTCCGCGGCGAGCAGGTCCTCGCCCTCGAACGTCAGCGTCCCCGAGGTCGGCTCGATGAGCCGGTTGAGGCAGCGGACGAGCGTCGACTTGCCGGAGCCGGACAGGCCCATGACGACGAAGACCTCGCCGGGTGCGATGTCGAAGCTCACGTCACGCACGGCGGCGGTGCAGCCCGTCCGGTCCATGAGCTCGCGGCGGCCGAGGGCGGAGAGCTCCTCGGACTTCGGGACGGCCTCGGCCTTGGGGCCGAAGACTTTCCACAGGTCACGGACCGAGATGACGGGCGACAGGTCACCGGGCATCGAAGGGCCTCCTCGTCGTCGGCGCCTGCGCGCCGGTCACAGCGGTCGGATCGGACCGGGTAACACCTTCGCCTGTTGCGTATGACGCATCGCAGTGCTTGTAGGGGAACAGGATTGTGCGCTCGTGCGCCCAACGTCAAGACTCTCGCACCCCTGCGCGACGGGTTGCCGCGAGAACGTGACCTTGGGTTCACATGGCAGCGACACGTGCAACCCCTGAGGGACGCTCCGTGACGAACCGTGCGGAGCAGAACCTATCGGTCAGGCGCCCGTCGCGTGCTGGAGGCCGTGCCACCCGAGCCGGTGCGAGACCTCCCGCGCCGCCGCGACGACCTTCGCGGCGACGTCCGGGATCCGCTCGGCCGGCAGCCGGAACGTCGGGCCCGACGCGCTCAGGGACGCCACGACGGTGCCCGACGAACCCGTGATCGGCGCGGCGACGGCCGTCAGGCCCATCTCGAGCTCGTCGACCGCGACCGACCAGCCACGGGCACGGACCTCGACGAGCTCGGCCTCGACGACCGAGGGGTCGGTCAGGGTGCCGGCGGTGAACCGGGGCAGCGGCGAGCCGAGCTCGGCCAGCAGGGCAGGCGGCCCGAAGGCGAGCAGGATCTTGCCGTTGCTCGTCGCGTGCAGCGGGATCCGCTGGCCGGCCCAGTTGTGCAGCGCGAGCGACGACGGCCCCTGCACCTGGTCGAGGTAGAGCGCCTCGCGCCCGGAGAGCACCGCGACGTTGACCGTCTCGCCGACGACCTGTGCGAGGCGGGCCGTGACGGGCCGGGACTCCTGGACGAGGTCGAGCCGCACCGTCGTCGCCCCGGCGAGCCGGAGCACCCCGACCCCGAGCCGGAACTTGCCGCGGTCGCTGACCTGCTCGACGAGGTCGTGCGCCTCGAGGGTCGACACGAGCCGGAAGGCCGTCGACTTGTGGACGCCGAGCTCGGCCGACAGCTCCGTGACCCCCATCTCGCCGTTCGCGGCGAGCAGCGAGAGCACCGTGAGAGCACGGTCCACGGACTGCACCGGGCCCGTCGCGCCCTCCATGGCGTTGCTCATGGCGGAACAGTAAGCGCAATACGCACCTGGCGTCAGCCCGAAGCGCCCCGGCCGGGCGGTCACCCGTGCCGCCGGGGAGGGCGACGGCGGACCCGGAGGCCCGCCGTCGCCGTCGCGTCACCTCAGCGTAGGTCCGGCACCCGGACCACGCGTCGTGCCCCGGTCAGGGGGTCTTCTTCTCGCACTCGAGGTACACCGTGACACCGGTGTCGCCCGCACACTCGTCGGTGGCCGGGCCGCCGTCCAGCGTGTCGTCGCCGAGGCCGCCGCCGAGCCTGTCGGACCCGGCCTCCCCGTTGAGGACGTCGCTGCCGTCGCTGCCCTGGACCTTGTCGGCGCCGTCGCCGCCGTAGACGCGGTCGTCGCCGCTCTCGCCGTAGAGGACGTCGTCCCCGGCCTCTCCGTAGACGAAGTCGTTGCCCGGGCCGGCGCAGATCGTGTCGGCGCCGCCACCGCCGCGGACGGTGTCGTCCCCGCCGAGCGACCAGATGACGTCGTTACCGGCGGTACCGATGAGGTCGTCGTCGCCGGGTGTGCCGACGAGGGCACCGGCCGGCGGGGTCGAGCCGCCGCACGCGCCGCCACCGCCGCCACCA
>NZ_MWLL01000240.1 GCF_002198675.1 Kineosporia sp. R_H_3
CCGGGGCCACCCCCCGGGCGACCCGCGCCCCGGCACGAAGGCCCTGCTCGCCGGGATGCACCTCGTCAACTACCAGCCGGCGACCGACGCCTGGCCGGGGCTGTGGACGAACTGGCGCCCCGACCTTCTCGACCGCGACCTCGCCGCGGTCGCGGCCCTCGGCGGCAACACCGTGCGGGTCAGCGTCATCCCCGACACCTTCGGCTGGCCGACGCCCGAGCCGGTCATGACGGCCCGGCTCGCGCAGTACGTCGACCTCGCCGCGAAGCACGGCCTGCGGGTGCAGCTCACCCTCTTCGACTGGTTCGGCCGCACCGACCAGGTCGCCCGGAGCACCACGTGGGTGCGGGCCGTCACGGCGCCGTACCGCGGCGACTCCCGGGTCGCCCTCGTCGAGCTGCTCAACGAGGTCGACCCCGGCGACGCCCGGACCACGGCCTTCCTGCGGGCGCTGCTGCCCGTCGTCCGGACGGCGCTGCCCGGGGTGCCGAGGACCGTCTCGGTGAGCTCGACCGCCGGGCCGGACGCCCTGCGCCGGCTCGTCACCGCCCTGCCCGGGCTGCTCGACGTCGCCGACATCCACTACTACGGGGAGGCCTCGAGCGCGTACGCGTGGCTCGGCCGGGCGAGGACCGCGGCGGGCGGGCTGCCGCTGCTCGTCGGCGAGGCCGGCCACTCGATGCGCTACCCGACGGACACCGCACGCGGGCGGGCCCACCACGAGGCGCTCCAGGCGGTGTGGTTCGACGCCGTTCTGCGGGCCGGGCGCGACCGCGGCGTCCCGATCGGGGTGTGGATGCTCACCGACCTCGCGCCGACGGCGATCCCCGGGCACACCGAGCGCGATGCGCCGCACGAGTACACGTTCGGGCTGCGCCGCCTCGACGGGACGCTGCGGCCGGCGGCCGGCGTGGTCCGCGCCTGGTGGAGCGGCAGACCGCCGGCCGGGCTCACCGACACGTTCTCGAGGTCCTCGACCGACGGGCTGCCGCCGGGCTGGCGGGTCGACCGGCCGGAGGCGGCGACGTACGGCCGCGACGCCGGCGTCGGTGCGGCCGCGGCCGGCAGCGGGCGGATCTCGGATACGTCCGGGGACCCGCTCGCGGTGCCGAACCTGTTCCGGCTCGTGCCGGTCGACGTCCGGGCCGGCGGGCGGGTGCGGGCGACGGCGAAGGTCCGGCTGCCCGGCAGCGGCGCGGTGACCGTGGCGCTCGGCTGGCACGACGCGTCGGGCGCGTTCGTCGGCGGTCCGCAGTCGGCGACGGCGCGGCGCGGGACGGCGTGGCGGACGCTGTCGGTGACGGGCACCGCGCCGAAGGGGGCCCGGACCGTCGTCGTCTACCTCAAGGCCTCGGGCGTGACCGGCTCGGTGTGGTTCGACGACGTCACCGTCGGGCCGGTCGCCTGACGCCGCAGCACGGCGGAGGGCTCAGCAGTCGCAGGCGATCGTCACCCGCAGACGGGTGTCCTCGCGCTCCTCGTGCCACTCGACGTCCCGGCCGCAGCCCGGGCAGGCGGCGACGAAGACGACGACGTCCGGTGCGGGGACGCCGCGCAGCCGCGCCCGCGCGAGCGCGACCCGGGCGCTCTCGGTCCGGCCCGCGGGCAGCGGGACGAGCGGGACCCCGGGCAGCAGGGCGGCAGGTCCCGGTCCGGCGAGGGGCGGCGCGTCCGTGCTCGACATGACCTCGTCCCTCCGCCGGCGCCCGGGTGGCGCCGTCACCGGACCATCGACCCCCACGACGGGCGGCTTGAGGGGCCGTCCCTACGCTGGCCCCGTGGAGACGCGTGCGCTCGGCCGGACGGGCCGACAGGTAGGGGTCGTCGGGCTCGGCTGCTGGCAGCTGGGGGCGGACTGGGGGCAGGTCGAGGAGAAGGACGCGGTCGCCGTCCTCGAGGCGGCCGTGGAGTCCGGGGTGACCTTCCTCGACACAGCCGACGTCTACGGCGACGGGCGCAGCGAGACGCTCATCGGCGCCTTCCTCCGCGAGCGCCCCGACGTCGCGGAGCGCGTCACCGTGGCGACGAAGATGGGCCGGCGGGCGAACCCGCACGTGCCCGACGAGTACTCGGCCGCCAACTTCCGCGCCTGGGCCGACCGCAGCCGCACGAACCTCGGCGTCGACACCCTCGACCTCGTCCAGCTGCACTGCCCGCCGACCCCGGTCTACTCCTCCGACGCGGTCTACGACGCCCTCGACGCCCTCGTCGCCGACGGCACCCTCGCCGCGTACGGCGTCTCCGTCGAGACGTGCGACGAGGCGCTCACCGCCATCGCCCGGCCGAACGTCGCGACGGTCCAGATCATCCTCAACGCGTTCCGGCTCAAGCCGCTCGAGCGGGTGCTGCCCGCGGCGCGGGCGGCCGGGGTCGGGATCATCGCCCGGGTCCCGCTCGCGAGCGGGCTGCTCTCCGGCAAGTACGACGAGACGACGACGTTCGGGGCCGACGACCACCGCACCTACAACCGGCACGGCGAGGCCTTCGACGTCGGCGAGACGTTCAGCGGCGTCCCGTTCGACGTCGGCGTGGCCGCGGCCCGCGAGGTCGCGGCGCTCGCCCCGGCCGGCGCCACCACCGCGGCGTTCGCGCTGCGCTGGATCGTCGACCAGCCCGGCGTGAGCGTCGTCATCCCCGGCGCCCGCAACGCCGATCAGGCCCGGGCCAACGCGGCCGCGGCCGACCTGGCCCCGCTCGACGCGGCCGCGCTGGACGCCGTCCGCGGGATCTACGACGCGCGGGTCCGCAGCCACGTCCACGACCGGTGGTGAGGCCGGGGGTGACCGGCGCGGCCCGCCCCGGCCCGTAGGATCGACGGGCGCACCGAACGAGAACCCTCCGGAAGGACCACCGTGCTCCGCACCCATGAGGCCGGCACCCTGCGTGCCGACCACGTCGGCCAGACCGTCACCCTCGCCGGCTGGGTGTCCCGGCGCCGGGACCACGGCGGCGTCGCGTTCCTCGACCTGCGGGACGCCTCGGGCGTCGCCCAGGTCGTCGTCCGGGACGAGACCGTCGCCCACGGCCTGCGCAACGAGTACTGCCTGCGCGTCACGGGCGAGGTGTCCGCCCGGCCCGAGGGGAACGAGAACGAGAACCTGCCGACCGGGGCGGTCGAGGTCGTCGCCAAGGACGTCGAGGTCCTCAACGAGGCCGCTCCGCTGCCGTTCCAGATCGACGAGCACGTCGAGGTCGGCGAGGAGGCGCGGCTGCGCTACCGCTACCTCGACCTGCGCCGCCCGGCCCCCGGAGCGGCCCTGCGGCTGCGCAGCAAGGTCAACGCGGCGGCCCGCGAGGTGCTCGCCCGCCACGACTTCGTCGAGATCGAGACCCCGACCCTGACCCGGTCCACGCCCGAGGGTGCCCGCGACTTCGTCGTCCCGGCCCGGCTCGCGCCCGGCTCCTGGTACGCGCTGCCGCAGAGCCCGCAGCTGTTCAAGCAGCTGCTCATGGTCGCCGGGATGGAGCGGTACTACCAGATCGCCCGCTGCTACCGGGACGAGGACTTCCGCGCCGACCGGCAGCCGGAGTTCACCCAGCTCGACATCGAGATGTCGTTCGTCGAGGAGGACGACGTCATCGCCCTCGCCGAGGACGTCCTCGCCGCGCTGTGGAAGCTCATCGGCCACGAGGTCACGCTGCCGCTGCCGCGGATGACGTACGCCGACGCGATGCGCCGCTACGGCAGCGACAAGCCCGACCTGCGCTTCGGCCTCGAGCTCGTCGAGTGCACGGAGTACTTCTCCGGCACCGGGTTCCGGGTCTTCCAGGCGCCGTACGTCGGCGCGGTCGTCATGCCCGGCGGGGCGTCCCAGCCGCGCAAGACCCTCGACGCGTGGCAGGACTGGGCCAAGCAGCGCGGCGCGCGCGGCCTCGCGTACGTGCTCGTCGGCGAGGACGGCGAGCTCGGCGGCCCGGTTGCCAAGAACCTCTCGGACGACGAGCGCGCGGGGATCGCGGCGCACGTCGGCGCGACGCCGGGCGACTGCGTCTTCTTCGCCGCCGGCGAGGTCGCGCCGTCCCGCGCGCTGCTCGGCGCCGTCCGGCTCGAGGTCGGCCGCCGCGTCGGGATCGTCGACGAGTCGGCGTGGTCGTTCCTCTGGGTCGTCGACGCGCCGCTGTTCGAGCCGAGCGCGAAGGCCGTCGAGAGCGGCGACGTCGCCGTCGGGGCGGGGGCCTGGACGGCGGTGCACCACGCGTTCACCTCGCCGAAGCCGGAGTGGCTCGACACCTTCGAGTCCGACCCCGGCAACGCGCTCGCCTACGCCTACGACATCGTCTGCAACGGCAACGAGATCGGTGGCGGCTCGATCCGTATCCACCGACGGGACGTCCAGGAGCGGGTCTTCGCGCTCATGGGCATCACGCCCGAGCAGGCCCAGGAGAAGTTCGGCTTCCTCCTGGAGGCCTTCAAGTTCGGCGCCCCGCCGCACGGCGGCATCGCGTTCGGCTGGGACCGGATCGTCATGCTCCTCGCGGGCGCCGAGTCGATCCGCGACGTCATCGCGTTCCCGAAGTCCGGCGGCGGCTACGACCCGCTCACCGGGGCGCCCGCGCCGATCACGCCCGAGCAGCGCAAGGAGGCGGGCGTCGACGCGAAGCCTGCGCAGAAGGACGGCGCGTCGGCTCCGGCCGCCGTGCCGGTCGGCTGACTGTGAGGGTTGCCTCGTCAGTTCCTCGGTGATGGGCTGACGCCGACCACGGCGGCTGTGACTCTTCGGCTGACTGGCGTGATGCCTTGGCGCGGACTTGTCCGGCTGCCGTGGTCGGTACCGGCCCGGCCGGAGACGTTGGCCTGATCAGGAGCTTGACCGCCGGTAGCCGCCGGCGTGTCCCGTCACAGTCCTGCCATCTCCAGACCGGACCGGACCTCGCGTCCCGTCTGCGAAGGAGAACGCATGTCCATGCTGGCAGAACTGGTCGAGGTCGTCATCGGCGTCGACACCCACAAGCACACCCACACCGCCGCGGTCCTCGACGCCCGGACCGGCGCGGTCCTGGACCGGGTCACCGTCACCACCGATCCGGACGGCTACGCCGAGCTCGTCACGCTCGCCGAGCGGCACTCAGGTCTGCGGGCGTGGGCGATGGAAGGCTCCGGCGGGTACGGCGCCGGACTGGCCCGACACTTGGCCGGCCTGGGCGAGCTGGTCGTCGAGCTGGACCGGCCGGTCCGCCCGGCCCGCAAGGCGGGAGCGAAGTCCGACCCGATCGACGCCGAACGCGCTGCCCGGGACGCGCTGGCCCGGACCCAGTTGGCCCAGCCCAAGACCGGCCCGGAAAGGGCCGCGCTGCAGATGCACTGCACAGCCCGCCGGGCCGCGGTCGAGGCCGCCGGCGACGCCCAACGTCAGCTCCACGCCCTGGTCGTCACCGCGCCGGAGCCGGTCCGGGCCCGGTTCCGAGGCCGGACCACCCGGGCGATGATCACCGTCGCGGAGCGGCTCCGCCCGCAGGCATCCACCGCGGCTCGAGCAAGCACGCGGACCGCAAGCACCGATCCGGAGGTGCTGGCCGCGTTGCGGGTGCTGAAGATGTTGGCGGCCCGGATTCGGTTCCTGGAGGGCGAGGCGGCCGCGCACGAGAAGGCGATCCTGGCCCTGGTCCGGTGCTGGCGCCCCGACCTGCTCGCCCTGCGCGGGGTCGGCCCGATCGTTGCTGCCGCGGTCCTGACCGCCTGGTCCCACCCGGGCCGCTGCCGCAGCGACGCCGCGTTCGCGATGCTCGCCGGCGCCGCACCCATCCCGGCGTCCTCCGGCAAGACCGTCCGGCACCGGCTCAACCGGTCCGGGGACCGCCAGCTCAACCGAGCCCTGCACACCATCACGCTCAGCCGCCTGCAGTACGACCCCGCCACCCGCGCCTACGCCGACCGCCGCCGAGCCCAGGGCAAGACCGACCGCGAGATCAAGCGCTGCCTCAAGCGGTACATCGCCCGACAGCTCTACCGCCAACTCGAAGCACCATCACCGGCTTGACGAACCATAGGAGCGTCCGCGGCACCCTCACGAGCGAAGGCCCCCGCCGGTGGCGGGGGCCTTCGTCATGCGGCACGACCGGTGGTCAGCCCGTGAAGGGCACCTTGACCCAGGAGAGCGGCTCGGGCGCGTCCTCGTCGATCGTCACCCGCAGGTAGTTCGTCGCGTTGTTCGAGCCGTCGACGGTGACCCGCGAGAGGTTCGGCACCGGGGGCACCCCGTAGAACGCGGTCCAGGTCGTCGCGAGCCCGATCGGGGAGGCCGTCGTCCCGTCGAGCGGGTTGTCGTCGGTGAAGACGTGGCTGTCGCCGTTGAGCAGGTAGACCGGCTTGCCGTACTTCAGGGCCTCGGCGGCGATCGTCTGCACGACCGGCCGGAACGCGCCGAAGGCGAGGTCGACCTGCGGGGTCGTGCGGTCGAACATGTCCGCCTGCATCATGAGGACGACGGCCTGGTCACGCTCATCCCTCGCCCGCCGGAACGTCTCCTTGACCAGGGCGATCCCGGCCGCCGTGCGGGCCTTCTCCTCGGCGAGCTGCTCCGGGGTGGCGGTCGTGCTGCCGGTCCACGGCAGGAGGCCGTTGTTGCTGCCGACGACGTGGACGGCCGCGAAGGCGACGTCCGCCCGCTCGAACGAGACGTTCTCCGGGACCCCGGCCCTCGCCTGGGACCGGACCTTCATGGCCGTCCGGCCGAGGGTGCGCCCGGGCACCGGGACGAACACCTCGCGGATCTTCGCGAGCCGCTCCAACGGGTTGTAGGCGCCGTTGTTCGGGCGGTGGCAGTCGGTCCACTCGTTGTCGCCGGGCGTGTAGACGAGCGGCCTGGTGAACGCGTCGAAGCCATCGCGGACGGTCGCGTAGTACGCGTCGCTGCACACCGACGAGCCGCTCTTGATGTCCCCGAGGTGCGCGACGAAACGTACCCGGCGATCGGCGTTGATCTGCGCGACGTTCGCGGGGAACGCGGCCAGGGCGGGGTCGCCGTACGGGATGTCGCCGATCACGGCGAACGTGTAGGGGGCGTCGTCGGCACGGGCCGCGGAGGCGGTGGCGACCGAACCGCCGGCCAGGGCGACGGTGGCGACGACGGCGCCGACGGCGGCGGTGAGACGACGGGTGCGTGCGGTGCGGGCCATGGGGGAGGCGCCCTTCGGTCGGGTCCGGGACGTCGCCGATGCTGGCGGCGCCCGGTGAACGGGACCGACCGCTGCGACGCACGCCGGATGAACCCTCCCCGGCCCGCTAGCTAGCGCGCCGAGTCCTCCGCGGGCCCGGGCCCGTCGGCGAACCGGGACGACGCGAGGTGCAGCGCCATCCGGTAGCCGAGCCGCTCGTAGAGGCGGCGGGCGGCGGGGTTGTCCGCGTAGAGGTCGATGGTCACCGCTGCTGCGCCGGCGGCGAGGGCGTCCCGGGTGAGCCGGGCGGTGACGGCGGCCCCGAGCCCTTGACCACGGGCGGTGGTCGCGACGGCGATCGAGGCGAGCAGCGGCACCCCGGGGACGGCCTCGTAGTCCGCCCCGCAGGCGATCAGGGCGCCGTCCGGGGCGCGGACCCCGAGCCAGCCGCGGACGGCCGCCTCCCCGGGCTCGGCGCTGTGCCGCGGGCTCTCGGCCGCGAGCAGCGCCGTGATCGCGGCGTGGTCGTCCGCGCGGAGCGGCACGACCTGGTCCTCCGCGGGGACGGCGGGCGGGGCCGACGTCGTCCACATCCAGTCCCACTCGGCGGGGGCGGACAGGGCGGGGAACGCGTCGGCGAGGGCCCGCGCCCAGGGCCCGCGCTCGACGGTCACGAAGTCGGCGCCGCTCTCGCCGCCGACGTGCCGGACGACGTCCACCACCGCGTCGGCGGTGCCGGGGTCGCCGGCGGGGTCGACGACGACGAGGCCGGTGCCGTAGGCCCGGCGGTGCCGGACGAGCGCGACGACCCCGGAGACCGGGTCGTGCCAGGCACAGCCGGGCTCGGGCTGCGCGACGCCCCAGCGCAGCCAGGCGGCGACGCCGGGGCGGGGCTCAGGCCGGTGCGTCGGGGGCGGCCACGTGCCGGCCGGCACCGGTGCGACCCGCGGGGGAGTCGGCGAGCCCATACGCATCCACCTCGAGGTCTTCCGCGGCCTCGCGCAGGCCGAACCGGTCGTGCAGGCGGCGCAGCGGTTGCGGTGCCCACCAGTTCCACTCGCCGAGCAGGGTCATCGTCGCGGGCACGAGGAGCATCCGCACGAGCGTGGCGTCGACGGCGACCGCCACGGCGAGGGCGACCCCGATCTGCTTGATGATGAGCAGGTCGCCGGCGACGAAGCCGGCGAAGACGACGACGATGATGAGCGCCGCCGACGTGATGATCCGGCCCGAGCGCTGCAGGCCGTTGAGCACCGCGGCGTCGTTGTCGAGGCCGAGGTCGCGGAACTCCTTGATCCGCGACAGCAGGAAGACCTCGTAGTCCATCGACAGCCCGAACGCGAAGGCGAGCGCCAGCGCCGGGATCGTCGTGTCGATGCCGCCCGCGGAGGAGAAGCCGAGCAGCGACTCCAGGTGCCCCTCCTGGAAGACCCAGACGAGGACGCCGAACGACGCGCCGAGCGAGACGACGTTCATCACGAGCGCCTTGAGCGGCACGAGGACCGAGCCGGTCATGAGGAAGAGCAGCACGAACGTCGCGAGCGCGACGACGCCGACGGCGTACGGCGCGCGAGCGACGATCCCGTCGGTGAAGTCGGCCACGTTGGCGGCCTCGCCCGTGACGTACGACGTGAACCCGGGGCGGACGTCGCGGACCCGCTCGACGACGGCGCGGGCGGTGTCGGACTGCGCGTCGTCCGCCGTCCGGATCCCGAGCACGGCGACGGCGTCGGCCCCCGTGCCCTGGATCCGGGCCGGGTCGACGGACGCGACACCGGGCAGGTCGGCGACGCCGCGCTGCGCGGCCCAGGCGTCGAGGTCCGCCGCGGGGCGGCCCGGGGCGACGACGACGACGGCGGCCTCGCTGAGCGCGCCGAACCGGGTCTCGACGGTCTCGAAGAGCACGCGCTGCGCGGAGTCGGGCGGGAGCATCTTCACGCCGCTGGACACCAGGCGCATCGACAGCACGGGCACGGCGGCGACGACGAGCACGGCGGCGACGGCGAGGATGACGACGAGCGGACGGCGCTGCACGCGGCGGGCGAGCCGGGAGAAGGCGCCCTCGGCCGGGGCGACGTCACCGAGCCTGCGGGCCAGCCGGTCGAGCAGCGGGACCCGGTGCACGACCCCGGGCCGGATGAGCCGGTCCCCGGAGACCGCGACGAGCGCGGGCACGAGCGTGAGCGCGACGAGGAGCGCGACGACGACGACGCTGACCCCGGCCGCGCCGACGGCCCGCAGGATCGACGCGTTCATGAGGAGCAGCCCGGCCAGGCTCACCGCGACCGTGATGCCGCTGAAGAGGATCGTCCGGCCCGCCGTGCCGAGGGTGTGCTCGAGGGCGCCCTCGAGCGCCGCCGCACCGGGGCTCTCGTCGGGGCCGAGACCGTCGCGGGCGTGCAGCCGGCGCAGCTCCTCGCGGTAGCGGCTCACGAGGAGCAGCCCGTAGTCGATGCACAGGCCCAGGCCCAGGACGCTCACGACGCTCGGCACGCTGGAGTCGAGGTCGATGACGTACGAGAAGCCGAGCAGCGTCGCCAGGCCGCCGCCGATCGAGGCGATCGCGCCGACGATGGGCAGCCCGGCGGCGAGCAGGCCGCCGAACACGAGCACCATGACGAGAAGGCTGAGCGGCAGCGCGATCGTCTCGCCCTTGCGCAGGTCGCTGCCGACCTTGCCGTTGATCTCGTCGACGAGCGTCTGGACGCCGCCGACGGTCGTCGTGGCCCCGGGGGCCGCGGCGGTGACCTGGGCGCCGAGCGCGTCGAGGCGCTGCGTGACGATGTCGAGCGTCGTCCGCTGGACGCTGCGGGTGAGGTCCGGGGCGAGGGTGACGACGACGAGGAACGCCCGCCCGTCGGTCGACACGAGCGGCGAGGGGGTCCCGGCCGGCCCGAGGTACGGGTCGACGACGGACTGCACGTGGTCGATGGCCGCCAGGCCCGGGCGGGCCCCGGTGACGAGCCCGCGCAGCGCCGGGTCCTGCGGGTCCGTGTCGTCGACGAGGAGCTGGAGCACCGTGCCGGTCGTGTCGGAGGCCGCGAGCAGCTCCCGGCCGGTCGTGCTCTCGCCCGGGACCTGCGGGGCGTCGCCCGCCTGGAGCCGGTCGAAGAGGGCCTCGTTCCCGAAGGCGCCGGAGGCCGCGCCGAACCCGGCGACGACGGCCACGAGCCACGCCACGAGGAACCAGCGGGCCTTGCGGGCGATGAGACGTCCGAGAGCGTGCAGCACGTCGATAGCGTGGCAGGCGTGACCGACCTGTTCTCACCGGACCCCGACGACACGGACGACGACGGCGTGTCGTCGGGCGCCGTCCGGCTGCCGCTCGCCGTCCGGATGCGACCGACGTCGGTCGGTGAGCTCGTCGGCCAGAGGCACCTGCTCGCGGCCGGGTCGCCGCTGCGCCGGCTCGCCGAGGGCGGCTCCGGGCCGGCCGGGCCGGCGTCCGTGATCCTCTGGGGGCCGCCGGGCACCGGCAAGACGACGCTCGCGCACGTCGTGTCGAAGGCGACGGGGCGCCGGTTCGTCGAGCTGTCGGCGGTGACCGCCGGCGTCAAGGACGTGCGGCGGGTCATGGAGGAGGCCCGGGACGCGCGCGACCTGCACCGGCGCGAGACGGTCCTGTTCCTCGACGAGATCCACCGTTTCACCAAGGCCCAGCAGGACGCCCTCCTGCCCGGTGTGGAGAACCGCTGGGTCGTGCTCGTCGCCGCGACGACGGAGAACCCGTCGTTCTCCGTCGTGTCCCCGCTGCTGTCCCGCTCGCTGCTGCTCACCCTGCGGCCGCTGTCGGACGACGACATCGGCGGCCTGCTCGACCGGGCCGTCGCGGACGACCGCGGGCTCGGCGGCGCCGTCGCCCTCGAGGACGACGCCCGCGCGCACCTCGTCCGGATGGCCGGCGGCGACGCCCGCGCCGCGCTCACCGCGCTCGAGGCGGCGGCCGGCGCGGCGCTCGACGAGTCCGCCGAGCGGCCGGCGCCGGTCTCGCTCGCGACGACCGAGCGCGCCGTCGACCGGGCCGCGGTCCGCTACGACCGCGCGGGCGACCAGCACTACGACGTCGCGAGCGCCCTCATCAAGTCGATGCGGGGCTCGGACGTCGACGCCTCCCTGCACTACCTCGCCCGCATGCTCGAGGCGGGGGAGGACCCGCGGTTCGTCGCCCGCCGGATCATGATCGCGGCGAGCGAGGACGTCGGCATGGCCGACCCGAGCGCGCTCCAGACCGCCGTCGCGGCGGCCCAGGCGGTCGCGATGATCGGGATGCCGGAGGCGCGGATCATCCTCGCCCAGGCCGTCGTCCACCTCGCGCTCGCCCCGAAGTCGAACGCCTCGTACATGGGCATCAACGCGGCCGTCGCCGACGTCCGCGCCGGCCTCGGCGGCCCGGTCCCGCCGCACCTGCGCGACGCGCACTACGCCGGGGCGAAGAAGATCGGCCACGGCAAGGGGTACGTCTACTCGCACGACGAGCCGCTCGGTGTGGCGTCCCAGCAGTACGCCCCGGACGGCGTCGACGGCCGCGACTACTACCAGCCCACCGACCGCGGCTTCGAGCGCGAGCTGACGACGCGCCTGCAGCGCCTGCGCGACATCCTCCGCCGCCGCTGACCCGTCCTCCAGGCCAGCGCCTAGACCGGGCGCTCCAGCGTCAGCAGCATGTCGTCGACCTCGATCGGCCCGCTGCGGATCTGGATCGTGCCGTGCACGCGGTGCGGCGGCAGCCCCGTGTCGGTGAAGCCGAGGCGCGCGTAGACGGCGCGCGCGGCCGCGTTGTCCTCGCTCACCGTCAGGCGGAGCCGGTCGGCGCCGAGCGCACGCGTCTCGCGCAGCAGCGCCTCGACGAGGGCGCGGCCGACGCCGCGGCCGCGGGCGTCGGCGACGACGAGGACGTCCTGCATCTCGGGCGGGTCGGTGAGGGCGAGGTGGGCGTGCCCGAGCGGCGCGTCGCCGTCCCAGGCGACGACGTAGAACCCGGTCAGGGACGTCGTCGCGCCGGGGGAGAGCCGGGAGAGGTCGAGCACCTCGAGCACCCGGGGCACCTCGTCGTCCGTGAGGCGTCTGACCTGCGGCACAGCCTCCACGCGCGGGAGCGTACGCCCGTGCCGAGCAGTGCACGAAGGAGGCGATAAGGTCACCGGATAGCCCGAACGCCGTCCGGACCGCGCCTGCGGACGACGTGCGGGCGTCCCGTCCGTCCGGCCCGCGTGCCGGTCCAGAACACCGCACAGGGGAGCAACGCATGTCCCTCGGCGACGTCGCAGGGCTCATCGCGGCCCTCGCGTTCGTGCTGCTCGTCGGCTTCCTCGCCTACCCGCTCGTCAAGCTGGGCAAGGTGCTCGAGGAGACCCGCGTGACGGTCCGCGGCATCTCCGACGGCACCGTCCCGCTGCTGTCCGAGGTGACGACGACGGTCGCGAGCACGAACGCCCAGCTCGTCAAGGTCGACTCGATCACCGACAACGTGGCGCAGGTGTCGACGAACGTCTCGGCGCTCACCGCGCTCTTCGCGGCCACCCTCGGCTCGCCCGTCGTCAAGGTCGCCGCCTTCAGCTACGGCGTCCGGCAGGCGATGAACGGCCGCTCCTCGGGCCGCTCCCGCCGGAAGGGCTGAGCGCGATGAAGCGGCTGTTCTGGATCGCGCTCGGCGCCACGGCCGGCGTCCTCGTGGTGCGCAAGCTGACGAAGACCGTCGACCAGTACTCTCCGGAGGGCGTCGGGCGCTCGCTGTCGAACCTCGCGGACGCCGTCCGGGACGCCGCGGACGTCGTCCGGGAGGCGATGGACGAGCGGGAGCAGGAGCTGCGCGTCGCCCTCGGCGTCGACTCCGGGGTCATCACGCAGGACGAGGCCCGGGCGCTGCTGGAGAACCCGACCCGGGGCCGGGGCGACCGCTGACCCACCGCGCCACGGACGGCGCGCGAGCACCACGCACGAGACGAGACCCACCCGACGAGCACCACCGAGCCACACGAACACGACCGGAGGCCCCGAGATGGAGACGGCTGAGATCCGCCGTCGCTGGCTGCGCTTCTTCGAGTCCCACGGGCACACCGTGGTGCCGAGCGCGCCGCTGCTCTACGACGACCCGACGCTGCTGTTCGTCAACGCCGGCATGGTGCCCTTCAAGCCGTACTTCCTCGGCCAGGAGACCCCGCCGTACCCGCGCGCGACGAGCGTGCAGAAGTGCGTGCGGACCCTCGACATCGAAGAGGTCGGCAAGACCACGCGGCACGGCACGTTCTTCCAGATGAACGGGAACTTCTCGTTCGGCGACTACTTCAAGGCCGGGGCCATCGAGCTCGCCTGGCAGCTCGTCACGGGCTCGCAGGCCGAGGGCTACTACGGCTTCGACCCGGACAAGATCTGGGTCACCGTCTACCAGGACGACGACGAGGCGATCGACCTCTGGAAGAAGATCGCGGGCCTGCCCGACGAGCGGATCCAGCGCCGCGGCCTCGCGGACAACTACTGGCACATGGGCGTGCCGGGTCCCGGCGGCCCGTGCAGCGAGATCTACGTCGACCGCGGCCCGGAGTACGGCAAGGACGGCGGCCCCGTCGTCGACGAGGACCGCTACCTCGAGATCTGGAACCTCGTCTTCATGCAGTCCGAGCTGTCGGCGGTCCGCACGAAGGTCGACTTCGACATCCGCGGTGACCTGCCCGCGAAGAACATCGACACCGGCATGGGGCTGGAGCGCGTCGCGTACCTGCTCCAGGGCGTCGACAACATGTACGAGATCGACGAGATCTTCCCTGTCATCAAGCGGGTCGAGGAGCTCTCGGGCCGGCGCTACGGCGCGAACCACGAGGACGACGTCCGGATGCGGGTCGTCGCCGACCACGTCCGCAGCGGCCTCATGCTCATCGGGGACGGCGCGACGCCGTCCAACGAGGCCGGCGGCTACGTGCTGCGCCGGATCCTGCGCCGCGTCGTGCGCTCGGTGCGTCTGCTCGGCGTCGAGGACCCGGTGCTCGCCGACCTCACGACGGTGAGCAAGGACCGGATGAAGGCCTCGTACCCCGAGCTCGAGAGCGGCTTCAACCGGATCCGCTCGATCGTCGACGCCGAGGAGGACGCCTTCCGGCGCACCCTCACCGCCGGGACGACGATCCTCGACGTCGCCGTGGAGAAGACCAAGGCGGGCGGCGGCGCGACGCTGTCCGGCGCGCAGGCCTTCCAGCTCCACGACACGTACGGCTTCCCGATCGACCTCACCCTCGAGATGGCCGGCGAGCAGGGCCTCGCGGTCGACGAGACCGAGTTCCGCCGGCTCATGGCCGAGCAGCGGGACCGGGCCAAGGCCGACGCCAAGGCGAAGAAGACCGGCCACACCGACCTGTCGAGCTACCGCGCGATCGCGGACTCGATCGGCCGCTCGGTCGAGTTCACCGGCTACGACGAGGTCGTCTCGGTCGGCCGGGTCGCCGGGCTCGTCGTCGACGGGGTCGCCGCGCAGTCGGCGACGGAGGGCACCAAGGTCGAGGTCGTCCTCGACCGGACGCCGTTCTACGCCGAGGGCGGCGGCCAGCTCGCCGACGCCGGCCGGATCGAGGTGGACGGCGCGGTCCTCGAGGTCGAGGACGTGCAGTCCCCGATCACCGGCATCGTCGTCCACCGGGCCCGGGTCGTCTCCGGCGAGGTCCGGGTCGGCTCCGAGGCGCAGGGCATCGTCGACGTCGAGCGGCGCAAGGCGATCAGCCGCTCGCACACCGCGACCCACATGGTGCACAAGGCGATCCGCGAGGCGCTCGGCGACACCGCGACCCAGGCGGGGTCGGAGAACTCGCCGGGCCGGTTCCGGTTCGACTTCCAGTCCCCGACCGGGCTCCCGGCGAGCGCCCTGCGCGACGTCGAGGCCCGGGTCAACGCGCTGCTCATCGGCGACCTCGAGGTGCACGCGGAGATCATGAGCCAGGAGCAGGCCCGCGCCGCCGGCGCGATGGCGCTGTTCGGCGAGAAGTACGGCGACCAGGTGCGCGTCATCTCGGTCGGCGACTGGGCCCGTGAGCTCTGCGGCGGCACGCACGCCCGGCGCTCGGGCCAGCTCGGCGTCGTCCGGCTGCTCGGCGAGGGCTCGATCGGCTCCGGCGTCCGCCGGGTCGAGGCGCTCGTCGGTGCCGACGCGTACGCCTGGTCGGCACGCGAGCACGTCCTCGTCTCGCAGCTCACCGACGTGCTCAAGGTTCGCCCCGAGGAGCTGCCCGACCGGGTCGCGGCCCTCGTCGCCCAGCTGCGTGACGCGCAGAAGGAGATCGACCAGATCCGGGCCGGGCAGGTGCTCGCGGTCGCGGGCTCGCTCGCGGCCAAGCCGGTCGACGTCTTCGGGGTCGGCGTCGTCACCCACGACGCGGGCGAGGCGACCGCGGACGACCTGCGCACCCTCGCGCTCGACGTGCGCGGCCGGATGCCCGCCGACCGGCCGGCCGTCGTCGCCGTCGGCGGCGTCACCAAGGGCCGCCCGGTCGTCGTCGCGGCGACGAACGAGGAGGCCCGGCGCTGGGGCGTCGCGGCCGGTGACCTCGTCAAGGTCGCGGCCGGGGTGCTCGGCGGTGGCGGCGGCGGCAAGCCGGACGTCGCCCAGGGCGGCGGCACCGACCCGGCGCGGGTCGCTGAGGCGCTGACCCGGCTCGAGCACGCCGTGGGCGAGCGCGTCACGGCGGGGCGCTGACCGGGGAGGCCGGCGGGGACGTGCGCCGCGGCGTACGGCTCGGGGTGGACGTCGGCTCGGTGCGGGTCGGTGTCGCGCGCAGCGACCCGCACGGCATCCTCGCGACACCCGTGGAAACCCTGAAGCGGGACAAAAGAGACCGGTCGGACATCGCGCGTCTGGTCGATCTTGTCCGTGAATGGGAGGTTCTCGAGGTCGTCGTCGGGCTTCCCACGGGCCTGTCGGGGGCCGAGGGGGCAGCGGCGGGGGCCGCCCGCGGTTACGCTGACGACGTCGCACGGGCGGTGTCGCCGGTTCCGGTACGGCTCGTCGACGAGCGGTTGTCGACGGTGACGGCGACGGCTGCTCTGCGTGGTGCTGGGGTGGCGGCCCGCAAGCACCGCGGTGTCGTCGACCAGGCGGCCGCGGTGGTGATCCTGCAGTACGCGCTCGACGCCGAAAGGGCGTCGGGGCATGCGCCCGGCTCGCTCGTGCGGTCCGGGCCGGCGCCGGAGGAGGCTCGGGAGGCGTGACGACGTGGTGAGCGACGTCGAGTTGCCCGGTGTGCAGCCGCCCAGCGGCCGGGTGCGGCGCAGCCAGCGGGCCCAGGAGAAGCGCCGCAAGAAGCGCAAGCGCCGCTCGCGCGTCGCGGTGCTCGTGAGCCTGGTCATCCTCGGGCTCGCCGGGACGGCCGTGTGGTTCGGCGCCAAGCCGATCATCGCGAGCCTCACCGCGCCGAGCGACTTCCCCGGCCCGGGCACCGGCAGCGTCATGGTGAAGATCCCGGACGGCGCCTCCGGCCGCACGATCGGCCGGATCCTCGCGGAGAAGAAGGTCGTCAAGTCCGCGAAGGCCTTCGTGGATGCCGCGAACAAGGACCCCCGCGCACAGAAGATCCGGCCCGGCACGTACGAGCTGCGGCTGCAGATGACGTCGTCGGGGGCCATCGCGCTGCTCGCGGACCCGAAGAACCGTCAGGTGAAGACGTTCACGGTCGCCGAGGGCAAGCGCGTCACGGAGATCGTCGACATCATCGCCAAGACGGGGATCCCGAAGAAGGACCTCCAGGCCGCGCTCAAGGACCCGGCGGCGCTCGGCATCCCGGAGTGGGCGACCTCGAAGAAGGGGCTCAAGTTCCCCGCCGAGGGCTTCCTCTTCCCCAAGACCTACGAGGTCGAGCCCGGGGACACCGCCGTCAGCGTGCTCACGGCGATGGTCACCGAGACCCTCGACGAGCTGACCGCCGCCGGTGTGCCGGCCGGTCAGGAGTGGAAGGTGCTCACCGAGGCGAGCATCCTGCAGGCCGAGGGCGGCCGTGCCTCGGACTACCCGAAGATCGCCCGCGTGCTCGACAACCGGACGAAGAAGGGCTGGAAGTTCCAGCTCGACTCGACGACGTCGTACGCCGTCCAGCGCTTCGGCGTGACGACGACCCAGAAGGAACGCGACACGAAGTCGCCGTACAACACCTACTACGTCAAGGGCTACCCGCTCGGCCCGATCTGCAACCCGGGCGCGGACGCCATCGCGGCGGCCCTCGCCCCGGCGAAGGGGACCTGGATGTACTGGGTCACCGTGAACCCGGAGACGGGCGAGACGAAGTTCGCGACGACGGACGCCGAGGCGCGGAAGAACACCGCCGAGTTCCAGAAGTGGCTGCGGGACCACCCGCAGGGCACCTGACGTGACCGGTCCCGCCACCGCACCCGACGGGGTGCGGCGGGCCGCCGTGCTCGGCAGCCCGATCGCGCACTCGCTGTCGCCGACCCTGCACCGGGCCGCGTACGAGGCGCTCGGGCTGACCCGGTGGCGGTACGACGCGATCGAGGTCGCCGAGGACGGCATGGCGGCGTTCCTCGCCGGGCTCGACCCGTCGTGGGCCGGGCTGTCGCTGACGATGCCGCTCAAGCGGGTCGTGCGGCCGCTGCTCGCCGCGGAGAGCGACCTCGCCCGCGCCGTCGGCGCCGTGAACACCGTGACGTTCGGGCCGGCGGGCCCGGTCGGCGACAACACCGACGTCCACGGCATCGTCGCCGCGCTGGCCGAGGCGGGGGTGCGGTCCGCCGGCACCGCGGCCGTCCTCGGCGGCGGCGCGACGGCCTGCTCGGCGGTCGCGGCGCTGCGCGACCTCGGGGTGCGGGCGCCGCGGGTCCACGTCCGCTCGGCCGGTCGGTCCGGTGACGTCGTCGCCGCGGGGGAGCGGCTCGGGCTGGACGTCCGGCTCGCGGGGCTGGACGCCGCGGACGTCGTCAGCGCGGCCCCCGCGGTCGTCGTCTCGACGCTGCCCGCGGGCGCGGCGGACGCCCTCGCCGACGCGCTCGCGGCCGGTCTCGTCGCCCCGGCCGTCCGGGACGGCGCCCCGCCGCCGGTGCTCCTCGACGTCGTCTACGCGCCGTGGCCCACCGCGCTGGCCCGGGCCTGGGTCGGCGCCGGCGGCCCCGTCGTCTCCGGGCTGGCGATGCTCCTGCACCAGGCCGCCGAGCAGGTCCGGCTCATGACCGGGCTCGAGCCGCCGGTGCCGGCGATGCGCGCCGCCGTCGAGGCCGAGGTCGCGCGCCGCTGACCCGGCCACCCGGACGGCCCCCGCGGGGGTTGGGCCGAGCGGTGGACCTGCTTCAAGCGTGCGGCGCCGGCTGCCGATGACCGCGCCATGACGGCGACCGGCTCCCTGCCCGCGGAGCGGCGCCGCCGGTGGCGCACGTGGTGAAGCAGCTCGCGGAGATCCTCCTCGACGGGGGCCTCGTCGACGAGGCCCAGCTCGCCGCCGCGTACGACGTCCACCAGCGCGAGGGGCGCAGCCTCGGGCGCGTCCTCGTGGAGCACGGCGTCCTCTCCGAGGCCCAGCTCGTCGCGGCGCTCGCCCACCAGATCGGCCTGCCGTTCGTCGACCTCACCGACTACAACGTCGACGGCTCGGCGGTCGCGCTCGTGCCCGCGGCGGTCTGCCGCCGGCACGCCGTCCTCCCGATCGGCTACGAGGACGGCAAGCTCCTGCTCGCGATGGCGGACCCGGGCAACGTCTTCGCCCTCGACGACGTCCGCTCGATGACCGGCTGGGAGCCGCGCCCGGTCGTCGCGACCCGCGACGACCTGCTCGCCGCCGTCGACCGGCTCTGCCGGGCCGAGGCCGACCTCGACGACCTCGGCAGCAGCTTCGCCGTCGAGGAGGAGGACGACCTCGGCCGCCTCAAGGAGGTGGTCGAGGAGGCGCCCATCGTCAAGTACGTCAACCTCCTCATCACCCAGGCGATCCAGGACCGGGCCTCCGACATCCACATCGAGCCCGGCGAGCACGAGCTGCGGGTGCGCTACCGGATCGACGGCGTCCTCCACGACGTCATGCGGTCGCCGCGGTCGATCCAGTCCGGCGTCATCTCTCGGCTGAAGATCATGGCCGACATCGACATCTCCGAGCGCCGCATCCCGCAGGACGGCCGGCTCTCGGTCTCCACGGGCGGCCAGAAGATCGACCTGCGCGTCGCGACCCTGCCCACGGTGTGGGGCGAGAAGGTCGTCATGCGGATCCTCGACAACTCCACGGCGCGGCTGGCGCTGTCCGACCTCGGCTTCACGGACGAGAACTTCACCCGCTACTCGGCGAGCTTCACGAAGCCCTACGGGATGATCCTCGTGACCGGCCCGACCGGCTCGGGGAAGTCGACGACGCTCTACGCGACGCTCAACCTCGTCGCCCGGCCGGAGATCAACGTCATCACCGTCGAGGACCCGGTCGAGTACCGGCTGCCGGGCATCAACCAGGTGCAGGTGAACACGAAGGCCGGGCTGACGTTCGCGGCGGCGCTGCGCTCGATCCTGCGCTCGGACCCGGACGTCGTCCTCGTCGGGGAGATCCGCGACCACGAGACGGCGCAGATCGCCGTCGAGGCCGCCCTCACCGGGCACCTCGTGCTCTCGACGCTCCACACGAACGACGCACCCTCGGCGATCACCCGCCTCACCGAGATGGGCATCGAGCCGTTCCTCGTCGGCTCCGCGCTCGACTGCGTGCTGGCCCAGCGGCTCGCCCGGCGGCTCTGCGCGAAGTGCAAGGAGCCCTACGAGCCGACGCCCGAGGAGCTGCTCGCCGCGCGCTACCCGTGGATCCCCGGCCAGGAGGTGCCCACCCTGCACCGGGCCGCCGGGTGCCCGGCCTGCGCACGGACCGGCTACAAGGGCCGCCTCGCCCTCCACGAGGTCATGGCGGTCACCGAGGACGTCGAGCGGCTCGCCGTGCAGCGGGCGTCGTCGACCGACATCGGCAGCGTCGCCGGCCGGGAGGGGATGCGCCGCCTGCGCGAGGACGGGATGGCGAAGGTGCGGGACGGCGTCACCTCCATCGAGGAGATCCTCCGGGTCGTCGCCTAGGGGCCCCGCCGGGTCCGCAGACCCGGACGGCGGCACCCGGACGGCGGCATCCGCGCTCAAGCGGGGGAGCCGGACGGCCGATCGACAGACGAGCACGAGTCCAGGGCGCGTGAGGGAGACCATCGGTGGAGCAGCAGGGACAGCCGGGCGGACCGCCGAGGCCCGCCGAGCCGTACGTTCCGGAGCGGTTCGCCCTCGCCGACCCGGTGCAGCCCGCCGTCCCGGTGCAGCAGCCGACCGCGACGGTCCCCGTCCAGCCCGTCGTCCAGCCCGTCGCCCAGCCCGTCGCGCACGAGACCGCGCCCCGCCCGCCCGAGCCGCGGGTCGCCGCGGCCGCCGAGGCCGCCTCCGGCGAGGCGTACCGGCGGGCGACGACCGAGCAGGGCGTCGGCGAGGGGGACCTCGACCTCGGGATGGTGCTCGGGCGCGCCCTCGACATCGGCGCCTCCGACGTCCACCTCTCCGCGGGCGCCCCGCCCGTCGTCCGGGTCAACGGCGAGCTCGCCGGGCTCGACGAGCTCGGGCCGCTGTCGTCGCAGGTCATCCAGCGCGTCGTCTACGCGATCCTCACCCAGAAGCAGCGTGAGCGGTTCGAGACCGAGCTCGAGCTCGACTTCGCGTACGCGCTGCCGGGACGGGCCCGGTTCCGGGTCAACGTCTACCGCCAGCGCGAGTCGGTGGGCGCCGCGTTCCGGCAGATCCCCTTCGAGATCAAGACCCTCGAGGACCTCGGCGTCCCGCCGGCCGTGAGCAACTTCGCCGGCCTGCCGCGCGGCATGGTCCTCGTCACCGGGCCGACCGGCTCCGGCAAGTCGACGACGCTGGCCGCGCTCGTCGACCTCGCGAACCGGACGCGCCGCGACCACATCATGACCGTCGAGGACCCGATCGAGTTCCTCCACCGGCACAAGGCGTGCCTGGTCAACCAGCGTGAGGTCGGGGAGGACACGCACTCGTTCTCGCAGGCCCTCAAGCACGTCCTACGGCAGGACCCCGACATCATCCTCGTCGGCGAGATGCGCGACCTCGAGACGATCTCCGTCGCCCTCACCGCGGCCGAGACCGGTCACCTCGTCTTCGCGACCCTGCACACGCAGGACGCCGCCCAGACGATCGACCGCGTCATCGACGTCTTCCCGCCGCACCAGCAGACCCAGGTCCGCACCCAGCTCGCGGGGGCGATCCAGGGCGTCGTGTGCCAGACCCTGTGCAAGACGGCCGACGGCCGCGGCCGGGTCGTCGCCACCGAGGTCATGGTCGCCACCCCGGCGATCCGCAACCTCATCCGCGAGGGCAAGACCCACCAGATCTACTCGGCGATGCAGGCCGGCGCCCAGTTCGGCATGCACACGCTCGACCAGCACCTCGCCGACCTCGTCCGGACCCGGCGCATCACGTACGAGCACGGTCTCGAGAAGGCCCACCACGTCGAGGACTACACCCGCCTCACCGGCCGGGCCTGAGCCGACCTAGGGAGACGCACATGGCGACGGCGACGAAGACCTTCGACTACTCGGTCCGCGACCGCAAGGGCCAGCTCGTCAGCGGGCGGCTCGACGCGCCCACCGAGGCCGCGCTCGTCCAGAAGCTGCGGGGCATGGGCTACGCCCCGGTCAGCATCCGGGAGTCCAACGCGGGCATGAACAAGGAGCTGACCCTCCCGGGCGGCAACCGGGTCACGCTCAAGGACCTCGCGGTCATGAGCCGGCAGTTCGCGACGATGATCAACTCGGGGCTCTCGCTGCTGCGGGCGCTCGCGATCCTCTCCGAGCAGACCGAGAGCAAGCCGCTCGCCAAGACCCTCGGCGAGGTCCGCAACGCCGTCGAGACCGGCCAGTCGCTGTCGTCGGCCCTCGGCAAGCACCCCAAGGTCTTTCCGCCGCTCATGGTGAACATGACGCGCGCCGGCGAGGTCGGCGGCTTCCTCGACGCCGTCCTGCTCCAGATCGCGGCGAACTTCGAGGCCGAGGTCAAGCTGCGCAGCAAGATCAAGTCGGCGATGACCTACCCGGTCGTCGTCTTCGTCATCGCGATCATCGCCGTCGTCGGCATGCTCCTGTTCATCGTGCCGATCTTCGCGAAGATGTTCTCCGACCTCGGCGGCACGCTCCCCGCGCCGACCCGGGTGCTCGTCTTCCTCTCGGCCGCGATGCGCTGGGCGGCACCGATCCTGCTCGTCCTCGGCATCGTCGGCGCCGTCGTCTGGTCCAAGGTCAAGCACGAGGACCGGGTCCGTTCCGTCGTCGACCCGATCAAGCTCAAGGTGCCGGTCTTCGGCTCGCTGTTCCAGAAGGTCGCCATCAGCCGGTTCAGTCGCAACCTCGGCACGATGCTCTCCTCGGGCGTGCCGATCCTCCAGAGCCTGGAGATCGTCGGCGACACCAGCGGCAACATCGTCATCCGCAACGCGGCCCGGGACGTCGAGGAGAGCGTGCGCCGCGGCGAGTCGCTCGCCGGTCCGCTCTCGGAGCACAAGGTGTTCCCGCCGATGGTGGTCCAGATGCTCGCCGTCGGCGAGGACACCGGCGCGATGGACACGATGCTCCACAAGATCTCGGACTTCTACGACCAGGAGGTCGAGGCGACGACCGAGGCCCTCACGAGCCTCATCGAGCCCATCATGATCGCGGTCCTCGGCGGCATCGTCGGCGCGATGATCATCGCGCTCTACATGCCGATCTTCTCGGTCTTCGACCTCATCCAGTAGGAGCACCGGTGACCCGCGCCCCTCGGGCCGCCCGGAGGACGGCGGAGCGCCCCGACGACGACGGCTTCACGCTCGTGGAGCTGCTCGTCGTCATGCTCGTCATCGGCATCCTCGCGGCCATCGCGATCCCGGTCATCGCCGACCAGCGGCAGAAGGCCCGGGACGCCGCGACGCGCTCCGACGTCAACCGGCTCGGCAAGCGCGTCGTCGAGCACTGGCTGGGGGCGACGACACCGCCGACCGTCGTCATCACCGCAGGCCGGTTCGTCGTCGCCGGTGACGATCTCGGCAAGACCAGCCCCGGCGTCGTCGTCGCGGGCGCCGACCCGGCGACCGTCGACACGACGGGCTGGACGGCGTCCGCGTGGTGCCTCGCGCTGACGCACCCCGACGGCTCGCTCGCCGGCGTCCGGTTCTCCGCCCAGCAGGGGCTCGAGAGCGGCGTCTGCTCCAGCCCGACCTCGCCCTGACCGCAGGTCGCGGGGACCGAGGTCCCCGCGGCGTGGGCCGTCCGGGTGAACGCGCCACCCGGACGCAGCACCGGCCGGCCGGAGAGCCTCAAGAACCGGCGCAGGGCGCCGATGCAGGACCGTCATCGTCAACCATCGCGGCGACCGCCCTCCGGCGGGCGCCGAGCCTCGAGAAGGGCCCAGCGCATGCTTGCTCGCATCCGCAAGTCCGTCGACGAGAAGGACTCGGGCTTCACGCTCATCGAGCTCCTCGTCGTCATGATCATCATCGGCATCCTCGCCGCGATCGCCATCCCCGTCTTCCTCTCGCAGCGGGCCAAGGCGCGCGACACCGCGGTCAAGGCCGACGTGTCCACGCTCGGCAAGGAGATCGCGACCTACTTCGTCGACAACACCACGGCTCCCGCGGTGACGCTGACCTCGGGCCGCTACACCGTCGCCGGCTCCGACGCCGGCAAGGCGAGCAGCGGTGTCGCCGTCGTCACGACGTTCGGTGCGACCGCGACCGCCACCGGCGCCACGGCCACGACGACCGGCTGGACCGCGGCCGCGTGGTGCATCGCGCTCAACGACACCAACGGCAGCACGAAGACCTTCAAGTACTCGGCGCAGAACGGCCTCGAGTCGGGTCAGTGCAGCACGGCCACCACTCCGTGACCTCGGTCCGGTGATCTCGCGGCCACGGCCGCACCTCACGCCTCAGGGGCGGCTCCCGCAGGGGGAGCCGCCCCTGAGGCGTTGCGGCGCAACGGGTCAGTCGGCCGTCGCGGTCCGTCACGTCGTCCCCGGACGGCGGGCGGCCGCCCGGGCGCACCCGGGTGACCGGCCTCAAGGGATCGCCCGCCCCGGTCGATGACGCAGCCGGGACGGCGCGGGCGACGCACCGTCGCGTCCGACGCAGGGACTGTCCACGAGGGGGAGCACATGCCGCGACGAGACCGGCCGGACGGCGGGTTCACGCTCGCCGAGGTCCTCGTCGCCATGAGCGTGTTCAGCATCCTCGTGACGGTGGCCCTCGGCCTCGTGCTGCGGACGACGGGCCTGCTCGCCTCGAACGACCGCCGGGTCGTCGCCGCGAACCTCGCCGACCGCCAGATCGAGTCGGCCCGCTCGCAGCGCGCCGTCGACATCCCGGACGGCCTCACGACCCGCACCGAGACCGTCGGGGGCGTGACGTACACCGTCAAGCAGACGGCCACCTACGTGCCGTCCGACGCCACGTCGAGCGTGTGCACCGCGAGCGCCGCCGGGCTGGCCTACAAGCTCGTCACCGTGACCGTGACGTGGCCCGGGATGGGCCGGGTCAAGGCGGTCCGGGCCGACACCCTCAAGGCGGTCGGCATCGGCACCGACGGCCTCGACACGGCGTCCGGCTCGGTCGCGGTGTCGGTCGTGGGGGCGAGCGGCGCCGCGGTCTCCGACGTCGTCGTGACGCTCTCCCCGGGCGGTGCCACGACGACGACCGGCGAGGACGGCTGCGCCGTCTTCACGAGCCTGGCGCCGGGCGCGTACACCGCGGCCGTCGACACGGGCGGCTACGTCGGGACGACGAACGCGCAGGCGAGCACGCTGACGAGCCTCGGCGTCTCGGCGGGCACGATCGCCCGCGGCACCCTGCTCTACGACACCGCGCGCTCGGCGCAGCTCGTGCTCACCGGGCCGACCGGCTTCACCGCGCCGGCCGGGGTACGGACGGTGCTGCGCAGCAGCTACGTCTCCGAGACCGTCTACCCGGTCTGCACCGGTGCGGCGGTCGGCTGCGTGACAGCGCTGCCGGGCACCGCAGAGCACCTCTTCCCGACCGTCTACGACGTCTGGGCCGGGACGTGTGCCGACGTGAAGACCGTGAGCGGCGCCGTGACGACGGTCGACCTCGCGCCCGCGGCGTCCGACGGCACGACCGTCCAGGTGCGGACCGGCTCCGTCCTCGTCGACGTCCGCAGCCTGCTCGGCACGAGTCTGACCGGCCGCGTCGTCACGGCGACGCACGCCGCGGACGCCGCCGGGCTGGGGCAGCGGTGCACGACCGGCGAGACCTTCACGCTCCCCGCGACGACCGCCGGGGGAGTCGGCGTCCTGCTGCCCGCCGGGACCTGGACGTTCACCGTCCCGAACGGCGTCGCACCGGTCACGGCCTCGCTCGACACCTCCGGCCCGAAGACCGTCGTGCTGACGGTGACCGCGTGATCCGCCGCCTCGGCCGCGGGCCCGCCGGCCGGTCGGGACGCCGTCGGGAGGCGGGCGTCTCCGTCGTCGAGCTCGCCGTCACGGCGGCGGTCGGGTCCGTCGTCCTCGTGGGCGTCGCCACGGTCGCGATCGGGACGATGAACGCCTCGCGCTCGGTCGCCGTCCGGGTCGGGACGTCGGCCGACACCCGGGTCGTCGGCGAGGCCGTCAGCCGCAGCCTGCGGACCGCGGTGCGGCCGAAGGGCCAGTCCGCCGCCGTCGTCCAGGGCACCGCGACGTCGGTGACGTTCTACGCCCTGCTCAACCGGTCCGGTGCCGCGCAGAGCACCGACACGGTGGCCTCGCTCGTCGAGCTCGGCTGGGACGGGACCTGCGTGACACGCCGGATCACCCCGGGTGTCGCGGTGACCTCCCCGGCGACGACCGGCCCGTTCTGGACGTGGACGCCGTCCGGCACCCCGGTGTGCCTGGCCCGGACGACGACCCCGCCCGCCTACCGCTACTACGCGACCGCCGTCCTCGCCCAGGGCGGCGTCGACACCGCCCCGGTCGCGCTGGTCTCCGGGGCGCTCGCGAGCACGGACCTGCGCGGTGTGCAGAGCATCGAGGTCGCCCTCACCGTGACCGACCCGAAGCACCCGGAGGTGCCCGGCGCGCCGCTGCTCACCCGGGTGACGCTGTCCAACGTCCTCACCGACTCCGGAGGGGTGTAGCGATGCGCCGGCGAACGGACCACCCGGCGCGCCGTCCGCGCACCGCCGACGAGGGCGTCGCCCTCGTCACGGTGCTCGGCACGATGGCCGTCGTCACGCTCTTCCTGCTGTCCTCGCTCGCGCTCGTCATCGGTCAGGCGCCGAAGGCCCGCACGGACCAGGACGCGAAGGCGGCCGTCGCCGCGGCGCAGGCCGGGATCGACGAGTACGTGGCGCGGCTCACCGCGAACGACAGCTACTGGACCCTCGGCGCCGACGCCGCCAACCCGGCCTTCACGACCGGCCGGACGATCCAGGGCTCGGCCGGCCGGGCGGCGTCCTACCGCTACCAGCTCCTGTCGACGGCGGAGGAGACCGCGCGCAACGGCGTGATCCGGCTCCAGGCCACCGGGACGTCCAGCCCCGGCGCGGGCGCCCCGGGGGTGAGCCGGACGCTCACCGCGACGTTGCAGCCCAAGGGGTTCCTCCGGTTCATCTACTTCAGCGACGTCGAGGTCCTCGACCCCGAGCTGTTCTACTCGCGGACCTCGGTCACCGTGAACGGCAACTCCTACTGGAACAGCGGCACGCACGGCACCCGGTACCGCTACGTGGACGAGGGTTCGGGTGTGCCCGTCGCCTGCGGCGGCTACTACTACGCGGGCCGGTCCGCCCCCACCTACGCGGCCGCCTCGTACCCGGTGCGCGTCCTCGACACCTGGTCGAACAGCCTCACCGGGACGGTCGTCAGCACCGGCACGGTCGCGGGGTTCACCTGCCTGGAGATCCAGTGGGCGTCCGGCGACATCGTCCAGGGGCCGCTGCACAGCAACGACGCCCTGCAGGTCGGCGGCAGCCCGCTGTTCACCGACCCCGTGACGGAGTCGAGCTGGACCAACCCGCCGGACCCGTCCCGGCGCTGGTGGAACAGCGGTCAGCCGCTGCTGTCCTCGGGCGGGACGCAGGGCTACTGGCCGGTCTACGCCGCGCCGCTGGCGATGCCGAACGGCAACTCCGAGCTCCTCAAGTACGTCGAGCCGCGGATCGACGACCCGTCGGCCGCCGCCGGGCCGGGCTGCCTCTACACCGGCCAGACCCGGATCACCTTCCAGGGCAGCACCATGCAGGTCTACAGCCCGTCGACGACGAACGCGCCGTCGCGCTGCCTCGACACGTCCAACCGCGCCAACGTCCAGACGAAGACCGTCCCGCCCGTCATCTACGTCAACGACACCGCGTCGTGCGGCAGCCTCGACACCTCGAAGATGACCGTGCCGCGGTCGGGGGAGTGGACCGGCGGGATCACGACCGACTACTCGTGCGGCCGCGGCACCGCCGTCGTCCAGGGCACCGTGGACGGGCAGGTGACCGTCGCCGCGAAGGACGACGTCGTCGTCACCGGTGACGTGCTCGCCGCGGACGGCGCCACCGGCACGGACATGGTCGGCCTCGTCGCCGGCAGCTACGTCTGGGTCTACCACCCGGTCGACTCCTCGGGGAACAACCTGCTCTCGTCGTCCTCGAGCGTGCACACGATCCAGGCGGCGGTGCTCTCGCTGCGGCACAGCTTCCTCGTGCAGAACTGGCAGTACGGCGCGGCGCTGTCGTCGACGTCGTCCACCTCGTCCAAGCTCAACGTGCTCGGCTCGATCTCGCAGCGCTACCGGGGCCCCGTCGGCACCGGCAACTCCAGCGGTCCGACGAGCGGCTACCTGAAGAACTACGTGTACGACCAGCGCCTGAAGAACCTGCAGCCGCCCTACTTCCTCAAGCCGGCGGCGACGCCGTGGCAGGTCGTCACGGTCACGGACAAGTGACGCCTTCGGTGACCGGCGCGTGACGCACCGCAGCCGTCCACTACGGTTCTCGGCGTGCTGATCGCGGTCTGCGGCGTCCTGGGCCTACTCGTGGGGTCGTTCCTCAACGTCGTCGTCGCGCGTGTGCCCGCGGACCGGTCGGTGGTCAGCCCGCCGAGCGCGTGCCCGCGGTGCGACACCCCGATCGCGCCGCGCGACAACGTGCCCGTCGTCTCCTGGCTGCTCCTGCGCGGCCGGGCCCGCTGCTGCGGTGAGCCGGTCTCGGTGCGCTACCCGCTCGTCGAGGCCGGCACCGCCGTGGCGTTCGCGCTCGTCGGCTGGTGGCTCGGCTGGGTCGCCGTGCTGCCGGCGTTCCTCTTCCTCGCGGCGATCAGCATCGCGCTGGCACTCATCGACATCGACACGTTCCGGCTGCCGTACGTCATCGTCGCGCGGTCCTACCCGGTCGCCGGGGTGCTCCTCGGGGCCGCGAGCCTGGTGGAGCGGGACACGTCGTCCGTCGTCCGGATGCTCGTCGGCGGGGCCGCGCTGTGGCTGTTCTACCGGCTCCTGCACGCCGTCTACCCGCAGGGGATGGGCTACGGGGACGTCCGGCTCGCCGGGGTGCTCGGGATGTACCTCGGCTGGCTCGGCTGGTCCGAGCTCGTCACCGGGGCCTTCTTCGCGTTCCTCGTCGGCGGCCTGGCCGGCATCGCGATCATGGTCGTCGGCCGCGGGTCGCTGAAGACCCAGATCCCGTACGGGCCGTACATGATCGTCGGGTCCTGGCTCGGCGCGGTCTGGGGTGCGGACGTCGCCGGCGCCTACCTGCGCGCGGCCGGCCTCGCCTAGTCACCGTCGGTACCGGAAACGCTCCGCCGATCGGACGAAGCGAGCCCCTCCCGGCCTAGTGGGCGGGGCCGACGCCTCAAGCGGTCGCCGTCCCGACCCGATCTGGACTCGTGAGCCCGGTGCCGACCGCGCCGGGCCGATTCCACGGAGGGGATCATTCATGGCGGGTCGAACCGCGATCGGTCTGGACATCGGGACCTCGGTCGTCCGCGCCGTCGAGCTGTCCTACGGACGCTCCGGCATCACCCTGGAGCGGTTCGGCCAGGTGGTGCTCCCCGAGGGTGCGGTGCGCGACGGCGAGGTCGTCGACCCCGAGCCGGTGACGGCCTCGCTGCGGCAGCTCTGGAGCGCGACGGGCTTCTCGCACAAGCGCGTCGTCATGGGCGTCGCGAACCAGCGGGTCATCGTGCGCCAGCTCGAGCTGCCGTGGATGCCCAAGGACGAGCTGCGCGTCAGCCTCCCCTTCCAAGTGCAGGACTTCCTGCCGATGCCCGTCGACCAGGCGGTCCTCGACTTCTTCCCCGTCGAGGAGACCACCGACGCCTCCGGCGCGCGCCAGCTGCGCGGGCTGCTCGTCGCCGCGGCCCGCGAGACGGTCCTCGCGAACGTCCGCTGCGCCGAGAAGGCGGGCCTCACGGCGCTGTCGGTCGACCTCACGTCCTTCGCGGTCCTGCGCGCGATGGGCAAGCAGACCGGCGCGGACGTCGAGACCGAGGCGCTCATCGACATCGGCGCCCGGGTGACGAACGTCGTCGTCCACTCCGCGGGGAGCCCGCGCTTCGTCCGCATCCTCCTCATGGGCGGCCAGGACATCACCGACGCGGTCGCCGACCGGCTCGGCATCACGGTCGCCGAGGCCGAGGCGCTCAAGCAGACCGCGGCCCACACCGGGTCGAGCGAGGACCTCGCGGCGGTCAACAAGGCGCTCACCGCCACCGCGCAGGAGTTCGTCGACGAGATCCGCAACTCCCTGGACTACTACGCCGCCTCGACGCCGGGCGTCCCGCTCGAGCGGATCCTGCTCTCCGGCGGCGGCTCGCGGCTCGACGGCCTCGCCGAGCGGCTCTCGGCCGCGACCCGGCTGCCCGTCGTCGCGGGCGACCCGCTCGCCTCGCTGAAGATCGGCCGGACCGGCCTGGACGACAACCAGCTCGCCTTCGTCCGACCGCTCGCGGCCGTCCCGGTCGGACTCGCCCTGGGAGCCATGTGATGACGGTCGACGCCCAGCAGCAGACGGTCGAGGCCGTCACCCCCGCCGGGGGCGGTGTCCGGGTCGACTGGGCCCCCGTGCCCAAGGTCAACCTCCTGCCGCGCGAGGTCCTCGACGCCCGTGCGTTCCGGCGCGTCCAGAAGATGCTCGCCGGGGCCGTCGTCGGCACCGTCGCCGTGGCCGGCCTCGCGTTCGCGTGGTCGCTGCACGGGGTCCAGGTCGCGCAGGCGGACCTCGACGTGTCCCGCGCCCGGACCGCGCAGCTGCACACCGAGGAGGCCAAGTACGCCGACGTCCCGCGGGTCCTGTCCCGGGTCGAGCAGGCCAAGGCGGCCCGGACGGCAGCGCTCGGGTCCGACGTCCTCTGGTACCGGTTCTTCGACGACCTCGCGGCGGCGACGCCGGACACGGTGTCGCTGACGAACGTCACGGTCGCGATGGACACCTCGGGGGCGCCGACGACGGCGACCGACCCGCTGACCCCGTCCGGTCTCGGGGCCGTCACCTTCACCGGCGGCGGCGACCGGTTCCCGGACGTCTCGACGTGGCTGGAGTCCGTGGGCAGCGTCGACGGCCTCGACGGGTCCACCCTGCAGAGCGCGACCCGGTCGGCCGGCGGCGGCACCGCCGACGACGGCCCGGTGACCTTCTCCTCGAAGATCGTCATCGACGACAGCGCGCTCTCGCACCGCTTCGACGGGAAGGCGAGCTGACCATGCTGACGAGCCGCACCGCCCGGTGGGTCGCCGGCACGACGCTCCTGTGCGTCGCCCTGCTCGGCCTGAGCTGGCTGCTCCTGGTGTCGCCGCAGCGCACCGAGGCCGCCGAACTGCGCGACCAGAACGCCTCGACGCAGAGCCAGAACGACCTGCTCGAGGTGAAGATCGCCCAGCTCCGCGCGCAGTTCGCCAAGCTCCCCGAGAGCCAGGCCGAGCTCGCCTCGATCCTCGCGCAGATGCCGCCGGACGCCGGGATGCCGCGGCTGGTCCGCGACCTCGACGCGATGTCCGAGAGCACCGGGGTGACGCTCTCGAGCGTCACACCCGGTCCGGGCCAGACCCTGACGACCGGGACCGCGGTGCCGGGCGCGGCCGCGGCGGCACCTGCCGCCACCGCCGCCGCGGGGGCCGCCGCCGGGAGCACCGCCGTCGACGGGTCGACGGTCGTCGCGATCCCCGTCACCGTCGCGATCGACGGCGACTACTTCCAGACCGTCGCGTTCCTCAAGCAGCTGCAGACGCAGATGCCGCGCGCCTTCCTCGTGACCGCCGTCCAGATGTCCGCCGGCAGCGCCGGCGGCGCGGACGCCTCGGCGACCGGCGGGAACGTGGCCGTGACGATCACCGGCAAGGTCTTCGCCCTGCCGGGCATGAGCGCGGACGTCCTCACGACCGGCACCGGCACCACCGCCGGCGCCGCCGGGAGCCCGATGTCCACGGCGACCCCGACCACCCCCGCCACGA
>NZ_MWLL01000241.1 GCF_002198675.1 Kineosporia sp. R_H_3
TCCGGGGCAGGGACCGGGACGGGGTCCGGGGTCGGAGCGGGTGCGGGGTCCGGGACCGTCACGGTGGTCGTTGCCTCCTCGAGAGCGGCCTCGGCGGCGACGGCGGCAGTGACCGCGGCCTCCTCGGCGGCGAAGAACCGTTCTCCCGCGCCGGCGGCGACGGGCAGGTCGACACCCTGCAGGTACGCGTCCCAGTACCCGTCGGGCGTGCGGACGGGCACCGCGCGGCCGGCGCGGGCCAGCCCACGACGGTGCCGTCCGACCCCGGTCACGGGGTGGTCCGCACCGACGAGGTCGACGAGCCGGCTCGTCGGCAGCGCGGCCACGGCGGCCGACACGGACCCCCGCAGCGGGATCGCCGTCCGGCCGTTGGCCCGGCGGCCGCGCGACGGCAGGACGTCACCCACCCGGGCGTCACCCACGAGGCGTTGCAGGTCCGCGACCGTGCCACCGACGAGGCGGGCGTGCCGACGCCGGGCCACCGGCCGGGCCACGAGCACACCGAGCACGGCGAGGAGCACGACGACGAGGCCGGGGACGAGGAGGGATGCGGGCGTCACCGAGGACTGCGTGACGAGCGGCAGGACGTGGACCACGTGACCTGCATCGGCACGGCCGGGGAGGAAGTTCACTCCTTCGGCCCCGTTCTTCGGCGGCTCTTCGCCGCCCGTCCCCCGGGCGTCCGGCCGCTGAGGTTTCACGTCCGCGCAGGAGGGGAAGTCTGCTCGGTGCCCTGTCCCGCGCCGCGCGACGCCAGGCGCAGGGGTGGGCGTCGCCGCACGTGCGGGGCGGGGCCACGCCAACTTCCTTCCGTACCCGCACGCACGCCACGCATTCGTGTCGAATTGCGAGACTTATCCCACCGTGGTCCGCTGGACGGACCGGGGACGCCCCGGGACGACGATTCGGTCGAGATCACGGCCAACGTCCGACTGCACCTCTGGGGGCCCGGGCCACGAGCCCGGTGATGCAGGTCGTCGCACCGGACGGACCGCACGCAGGTCCGCGGTGGAGCCTTGACAGGGAGTAGGACCATGCCGAGCCATCGACACACGAGCACCGACGAGGCACGGCAGCGGGAGACCGCCGCCGTCGTGAGCCTGCTGCAGGAGTGCACCGACCCCCATGAGCTCGCGCGGCTGCGCCAGCGGCTCGTCGTCCTCAACGTCCCCGTCGCGACGAGCATCGCGCTGCGCTACCGCTCCCGGGGCGAGGCGGTCGAGGACCTCGTGCAGGCCGCCCACCTGGGCCTGGTCAAGGCGGTCAACGGCTTCGACGCCGACCGTGGCCACGACTTCCTCGCGTACGCCGTCCCGACGATCTCCGGCGAGGTGAAGCGGCACTTCCGCGACCAGGGCTGGGACATCCGCCCGCCGCGCCGGATCCAGGAACTTCGCGGCGAGGTCGAGAAGGCAAGCAGCGAGCTGACCCAGACCCTCGGCCGCAGCCCGCGCATCTCCGAGATCGCGGCGCACCTCGGCGCGAGCGAGGACGACGTCGTCGAGTGCGTCGCGAGCGCGGACCTCTACCACGTGCACTCCCTCGACGCCCCGGTCGGCGGCGCCGAGGACCTCAACGTCGGCGACACCCTCGGGGACGTCGACCCGCTCCTCGGGCAGATCGACGACGTCCTGTCGGTCCGCCCGCTCATGGACCGGCTCGCACCGCGCGACCGACGGATCCTCGCGCTGCGCTACTTCAACGGCTGGACCCAGCAGCAGATCGCGGAGGACGTCGGCGTCACCCAGATGCAGGTGTCCCGGCTCATCACCAAGGCGCTGCGCCGGTTGCGCGAGGGTCTCGAGGCGGCCTGAGACCCGGGCCCGCGCACGGACGATGCACGGACGGGCTCAGCGGACCCCGTCGGCGCGCGGGGACCGCAGCATGATGCGGACGGTGAGCGGCTCGCCGTCCGCATCGGCGTTCTCGTCCTCGCTCACGTCGGAGGCCAGCTCGGCCTCGTGGAGCACCGAGAAACCCCGGCGGGTGTAGTAGGCCACGTTCGCCGAGGGTGCGGTCTCGAGCGCGATCGCGACCCCGGCCCGGTCCGCGGCCGCGAAGACCGGCGCGCACACCAGGGTGCCCAGACCCGCGTTGCGGTGGTCGGGCCGGGTCGCGAGGACGCCGAGGTACCAGTGCGGCTCCGTCGGCAGCAGCTCGTCGATGACCTCGTCGGTGGCGGCGATCCGCTCGGCGCTCGGCGCGGGGAGCTCGGCGACGACGTCGTTGTAGCGCGCGCCGGCGACGTCCGGCCCGATGAGGTTGCCGCCCGGCGGGACCCACATCGACACGGCCGCAACGGTTCCGTCGACCTCGACGGCCCAGACCTCGCCGCCCTCGAGGCGGGTGTCGAGCAGCACGCCGAAGAAGCGCGACGCCAGATCGGGGTACGTCGCGTCGTCCGGGAACCACCAGCGCACGAGCGGGTCGGTGGCGAACGCCGCCACGACCGTCTCGAGGGCGCCGGCGCGCTCGTGAGGGCTCAGACGTCGGACCGTGGGCACGCGTCCATCCTGACCGGCGACCGAGTCGGGGCTCACAGCGGGGTCCCGGCCCGCACCTGTTTGCGGTGTGCATCGCGGGGTACCGCCGCCGTAGGGGTCGCGCGACGTCCGGCGACCCGCCGCAGCAGACCTACCGAAGGAGCACCATGCCCGAGCACGACGCTCACGACGCTCACGACGACGTCATCACCGAGCTCGTCGTCGACCATCGCGAGGTCGAGGAGCTGTTCGTCCGGCTCGAGGGTCCGCTGAGCCCCGAGGACCGTCAGGACGCCCTCGAGCACCTCGTCGCCGAGCTCGTCCGGCACTCCGTCGCCGAGGAGGCGTGGATCTACCCGGCCATGCGCGACCGGCTCGACGACGGCAACGCGATCGCCGACCGCGAGACGGCCGAGCACCACGAGGTCGAGCTCATGCTCAAGCAGCTCGAGGGCACCGACCCGCACTCGCCGCAGTCGCGGCCGGTCCTCGAGGCCCTGATGACCGCCGTCCGCGGGCACGTCGCGGAGGAGGAGCGTCAGCTCTTCCCGGCGCTGCGCGCCGTGTACTCCGCCGAGGAGCTCCGCGACCTCGGCGACAAGGTCCGGACGGCGAAGAAGGCCGCCCCGACCCGGCCGCACCCGGGCGCCCCGCGCGACCAGGTCTCGCGCCGCGTCATGGGCCCGTTCGTCGGCCTCGTCGACCGCACGCGGGACGCGTTGTCCGGCCGGTCGGTCTAGGAGCCTGCTGAACAAAACGCCGACCGGGGTCCGTCGCTGACCTTGGTCGGTGGGTCAGGCTTGGTTCGTGCAGGGCGCGAGTGATGGGCAGCG
>NZ_MWLL01000242.1 GCF_002198675.1 Kineosporia sp. R_H_3
CCCCCGCTCCACCGACTCCCCCGACCAGGAGGACCCGCGATGACCCTGTCGCCCGTGCTGCGCGCCGTCCACGTCCGGCGCAGCCCGCAGGACTGCTTCGACCTGTTCACGACCCGCGTCGGCGCCTGGTGGCCGCTCGGCACCCACGGCCTGTTCCACGAGGGCAGCGCCGGCGTCGCCTTCGTCGACGGGGCGCTCGTCGAGCGGTCGCTCGACGGCCGCACGGCCGTCTGGGGCCGGGTGACCGTCTGGGAGCCGGGGCGCCGGCTCGCCCTGACGTGGCACCCCGGGGGCGACGGGTCGACGCCGACGAGCGTCGTCGTCGACTTCCTCCCCGTCGAGGACGGCACCCGGGTCGAGGTCACCCACTCCGGGTGGGAGGTGCTCGGGGACGGCGCCGCGGCCGGTCGGCGCAGCTACGCGGGCCCGAACGCCTGGGGCTGGGTCCTGGAGCACTTCGCGGACACGGCCGAGCGCCGGGTCGACGCCGCGGCCGGTCTGCCGGGCGGCGACCTGCCCGACACCGCGGCGCTGATCGCCGCCTCGCAGGCGTTCCTCGACCAGGCCCGGGCGGGCGGCTTCGCCGATCCGTCGGACGGCGGCTGGACGGCGGCCCAGGTGGTCGCCCACGTCGCGCTCACGTCGGCCGCCCTCGCGGCGGTCGGCCGTGAGCTCCTCGAGGGCCGCGATGCGGTCTTCGACAACGCGCTCGTCGAGAGCCGGGACTGCCTCGACGCCCTCGTCGGCGCGCACGCGGGCGACCTCGCGGCCCTGGTCGAGGCCGCCGTCCGGGCGACCGACGAGCACGTCCTGCTCGTCGAGCGGCTCTCCCCCGGGCAGCTCGCCACGAAGGTGCCGGCGCGGGTCGTCGACGGCGGCCGCGTCGTCCTCGACGAGCCGGTGCCCTGGGGCGTCCTCGCCGTCACCGTCCAGGCGGGCCGGCACCTGCCCGCGCACACGGCCCAGCTGGGGGCGCTGCGGGCCGGCTGACCGCGGGCACGGCGACGCCCCGGCACCCGCAGGTGCCGGGGCGTCGCCGGACGGGTCAGAACCGCTCGAACTTGTCCTCGTCGAAGACGGCGTCCGGCTTGGCGGTGACGGCGGCGAAGCCGCCGGCGCCCGGCTGCGCGGGGACGGGCGGGAGCGCACCGACCCGACGGACCGGGGCCCGCGTCGCCGCGGAGCCCCCGCCCGCGCCCGGTCGGTCCGCCGCGAGCCGGAAGAACTGCATGAGCTCGCGCAGGCTGTGCGCCTGGCTCATCATCTCCTCCGACGTCGCCGCGAGCTCCTCGGACGACGACGCGTTCTGCTCGGTGACCGCGCTCATCTGGGCCATCGCCCGGTTGATCTGGCCGACGCCGCTGGTCTGCTCGGCCGACGCCGCCGCGATCTCCTGGACGAGGTCGGACGTGCGCCCGATGCTCGGCACGATGGCGTCGAGCAGGTTGCCGGCCCGCTCGGCGGTCTGCACCGAGTCGGTCGCGAGCTGGCCGATCTCCTGCGCGGCGACCTGCGAGCGCTCGGCGAGCTTNCTTCGCCGCGATCTGCTTCATCGCGTCGACCGTCTTCTCGACCGCCTCGCCGCCCGCCTCCGCGTCGCCGGCCGCCTTGCTCGCGATGCCCTCGGTGGCCTTGGCGTTCTCGGAGTTCTGGCCGATGCTCGCGGCCATCTGCTCGATGCTCGCGCTCGTCTCCTCGACGCTCGCCGCCTGCTCCGTCGTCGCCTGCGACAGGGTCTGCGCCGAGGAGCTGATCTGGGAGGCGGCGTTGACGAGCTCGCCGGCCGCCGAGGCGACCTGGGAGACGGTGTCCCCGAGCTTGGAGACGCTGTTGTTCGTCGCGATCCGCAGCTGCTCGAGGTCGCCCTGGTACGGGGTGTCGATGGTCTGGGTGAGGTCGCCGGCCTCGAGGGCCGCAAGCACCCGGCTCACCTCGTTGAGCGGCCCGATGACCGAGTCGAGGGTGTCGTTGATGCCGTCGATGATCGTCCGGAAGCCGCCACGGTGCCGGGTCGCGTCGGCGCGAGTGGCCAGCCGGCCCTCGACGGCCGCCTGGGCGAGCATCGTCGCGTCGGCGACGATGGCCTCGAGGTTGCCCCGGACCTGCTCGATGGCCGTGTTGATGAAGGCCTTCTGGCCGGGCAGCTTCGGCATGTCGGCGCTGAAGTCGCCGTCGCCGAACGCCTGGAAGACGCCGATCGCGCGCGTCTTGACGTCGATGTGCGCGAAGACCATCGCGTTGACGGCCTCGGCGACGGCCCTGAAGTTGCCGCTGAACAGGTTGAGGTCGAGCTTGACGTCGATCTCGCCTCGGTCGTGGGCCTCGGCCATCCGCTTGAGCTCGGAGTCCAGGTTCTCCAGCGTCGCGACGATGCCGTTGACGACGGTCGGCAGCTCGGCCTCCTCGGCCGTCAGACCGGCCACGGACGCGCGGGCGTCGAGCTCGCCCCGCCCGGCGGCCGCCAGGGTGTCGGCGACGTCCTTCTGCGTGCGCTCCAGACGGACGGCGGTCGTCACGTCCTTCCACTCGACGCTGAACCCGATCCTCGTGCCGTCGGGGGCGTCGAGACCGTTCGCGGAGAACGACAGCACCCGGCCGCCGACCTCGATCTGCGCGTCGTGCCGGCCCCGCAGGCCGCCGAGGAGCCGGCGCTGGTGGTCGGGGCGCTTGTGGAAGATGTCGATGTTGGCGCCGATGAGGTTGTTCGTGTCGAACGCCGGCAGGTCCTTGCGCAGGTCCGCCTCGATGCCCCGCAGCATCCGCATGAGCGACGGGTTCACGTACGTGATGTTCAGGTCCGCGTCGGCGAGCATGACGTTCGTCACGAGCCTCTCGAGGACCATGTCTGCGGGGATGCCCGCCGGCTCGGCCTGCTCGGGGGCGGCGTCACGGCGGCTGAACAGGTGCTCGAACATGCACCACTCCTGGTCTCGGTGGCACGCGGGTCCTGCCGACCGGCGTGCCGGTCCGGGCGTGCGCCGGACCGTCGTCCCCAGATGCATCGAGCGGCCCTTTGCGCAACTTGATCAGGGAACGATCACATGGCTCTGCGCCGACACCACGTCCCGAACGGGCGGCCCCCGGTCGGCCGCCGCCCCCGGCGGCGGCNGGCGGCGGCCCCGCCCCGGCCGCCGCCGGGCGGCGACACGCCGTCCCGGTCAGCCCTGACGCGAGCCGCCAGCGGTCTGTCGGTGCGGCGACCTAGACTGACCGGCACGCGAGGCCGTCCGGCCCGCACCGTGGGACCCCACCCCCGCGAGCGACCGGACCTTCCCCCGGCCCGCACGCGCGCCGCCCGACGCCGACGCCTCCTGCCCGGAGGCGCGGCGCCGCCGTGCGCCGTCCGAGCGCACCACCCGCACGACCCGAGGAGCCGCCCCGTGCCTGCCAGCTCGTCGAGCGACTCGTTCGTGCACCTCCACGTGCACACCGAGTACTCCATGCTCGACGGCGCCGCGAAGATCGACGACCTCTTCTCCGAGGCCGCACGGATGGGCATGCCGGCCGTCGCGACGACCGACCACGGCTACCTCTTCGGGGCGTACGAGTTCTGGAAGAAGGCCAAGAAGTACGGGGTCAAGCCGATCATCGGCGTCGAGGCGTACCTCACGCCCGGCACGAGCCGGTTCGACCGCACCCGGGTCCGCTGGGGCGACGGCGGCGAGGACGACGTCTCCGGCACCGGCGCGTACACCCACATGACGCTCCTGGCCCGGACCACGGAGGGGATGCACAACCTCTTCCGGATGGGGTCGCTGGCAAGCATCGAGGGCATGTTCTACAAGCCCCGGATGGACCGCGACCTGCTCTCGACGTACGGCGAGGGCCTCATCGCGACGACCGGCTGCCCCTCCGGGGAGGTCCAGACGAAGCTGCGCCTGGGCCAGTACGAGGCGGCGTGCGCGGCCGCGGCGGACTTCCGCGACATCTTCGGCGCCGAGAACTTCTACTGCGAGCTCATGGACCACGGCCTCGGCATCGAGCGCCGGGTCCAGAAGGACCTCATCCGGCTCGCCCGCGACCTCAACCTGCCGCTCGTGGCGACGAACGACCTGCACTACACCCGGGCCGAGGACGCCCAGGCCCACGCGGTGCTGCTGTGCGTGCAGTCCGGTGCGACGCTCGCCGACCCCAAGCGCTTCAAGTTCGACGCCGACGACTTCTACCTCAAGTCGCCGCAGGAGATGCGTCACCTCTGGCGGGAGCTGCCCGAGGCGTGCGACAACACCCTGCTCATCGCCGAGCGCTGCGAGTCCGGGTTCACCGAGTCGGTCGGCAAGTACATGCCGAACTTCCCGTGCCCCGAGGGCGAGAACGAGGAGTCCTGGTTCGTCAAGGAGGTCGAGGCCGGGCTGCACCGGCGCTTCCCGAACGGCATCTCAGACGTCGTCCGCAAGCAGGCGAACTACGAGATCGAGGTCATCACGAGCAAGGGCTACGCGGGGTACTTCCTCGTCGTCGCCGACTTCATCAACTGGGCGAAGGCCAACGGCATCCGGGTCGGCCCCGGCCGCGGCTCCGGCGCCGGGTCGATGGCCGCGTACGTCATGGGGATCACCGACCTCGACCCGCTCGAGCACGGGCTGATCTTCGAGCGGTTCCTCAACCCCGAGCGGATGTCGATGCCCGACTTCGACGTCGACTTCGACGAGCGCCGCCGGGGCGAGGTCATCCGCTACGTCACCGAGAAGTACGGCGACGACCGGGTCGCCCAGATCGTCACGTACGGCACGATCAAGGCCAAGCAGGCCCTCAAGGACGCCTCCCGGGTGCTCGGCTACCCGTTCTCCATGGGGGAGCGGCTCACCAAGGCGATGCCCCCGGCCGTCATGGGCAAGGACATCCCGCTCGCCGGGATCTTCGACCCCGAGCACAAGCGGTACAACGAGGCGGGCGAGTTCCGCGAGCTGCACGCCTCCGACCCCGAGGTGCAGAAGGTCGTCGCCACCGCGCGCGGCCTGGAGAACCTCAAGCGGCAGTGGGGCGTGCACGCCGCCGGCGTCATCATGTCCAGCGAGCCGCTCGTCGACGTCATCCCGATCATGCGCCGCGAGCAGGACGGCCAGATCATCACGCAGTTCGACTACCCGTCGTGCGAGGATCTCGGCCTCGTCAAGATGGACTTCCTCGGCCTGCGAAACCTGACGATCCTCGACGACGCCCTGCGCAACCTCACGCTCAACGGCAAGCCGCCGATCGAGGTCGAGAAGCTCACCCTCGACGACCCGGCCACCTACGCGCTCCTCGGGCGCGGCGACACCCTCGGGGTGTTCCAGTTCGACGGCGGCCCGATGCGCTCGCTGCTGCGCCTCATGCAGCCGGACAACTTCGAGGACATCTCCGCCGTCGGCGCCCTCTACCGGCCGGGCCCGATGGGCGCCGGCTCGCACACGAACTACGCGCTGCGCAAGAACGGCCAGCAGCCGATCACGCCGATCCACCCCGAGCTCGCCGAGTCGCTGTCGGAGATCCTCGGGACGACGTACGGCCTGATCGTGTACCAGGAGCAGGTCATGGCCATCGCCCAGAAGGTGGGTGGCTACACGCTCGGCAAGGCCGACCTGCTCCGCCGGGCCATGGGCAAGAAGAAGCGCGAGGTCCTCGACGCCGAGTTCGTCGGCTTCAGCGCGGGCATGACCGCGAACGGGTACTCCGACGCGGCGATCAAGACCCTCTGGGACATCCTCGTCCCGTTCTCCGACTACGCCTTCAACAAGGCGCACAGCGCCGCGTACGGCCTCGTCTCCTACTGGACGGCCTACCTCAAGGCGAACTACCCGGCCGAGTACATGGCCGCGGTCCTCACGAGCGTGCGCGACGACAAGGACAAGTCGGCGCTCTACCTCAACGAGTGCCGCCGGATGGGCATCAAGGTCCTCCCGCCGGACGTCAACTCCTCCGCGGCGGACTTCACCCCGGTCGGCACCGACATCCGGTTCGGGCTCACCGCGATCCGCAACGTCGGCGCGAACGTCGTCGACGCGATCGTCGCGACCCGGGAGGAGAAGGGCAGCTTCACGTCCTTCGACGACTTCCTCAAGAAGGTCCCGGCCGTCGTCTGCAACAAGCGGACCATCGAGTCCCTCATCAAGGCCGGCGCCTTCGACGACCTCGGCCACACCCGCCGCGCGCTGCTGTCGGTGTACGAGGAGCGGGTCGACAACCAGGTCGGGGTCAAGCGCCAGGAGGCGATCGGCCAGTTCGACCTGTTCGCCGACCTCGGCGGGGGCGGCGCCGACGAGCCGACCCAGCTCGGCGCGGACGTCCCGGACCTGCCGGAGTTCGAGAAGAAGGAGAAGCTCTCCCTCGAGCGGGAGATGCTCGGGCTCTACGTCTCCGACCACCCGCTCTTCGGCGTCGAGCACATCCTGTCCCGGGCCGCCGACTGCTCGATCGCGACCCTCACGGGGGACGACGGCCGCCCGGACGGCGCCCAGGTGACGATCGCGGGGATGATCAGCGGCCTGCAGCGCAAGCTGACGAAGACCGGCAACCAGTGGGCGATCGCGACGGTCGAGGACCTCGGCGGCGCGATCGAGGTGCTCTTCTTCCCGCAGGCCTACCAGACGGTCTCGCACGTCCTCGCCGAGGACCTCGTCGTCGTCGTCCGCGGCCGGGTGAGCCGCCGCGACGACACGCCGTCGATCTTCGCGCAGGAGCTCAGCATCCCCGACCTCGACGAGGGCGACCGCGGCCCGGTCGTCGTCTCGCTGCCGGTGACCCGCTGCACGCCGCCGGTCGTCGAGCGGCTCAAGGACGTCCTCTCGACCCACCCCGGCCCGACCGAGGTGCACCTCAAGCTGACCCAGCCCGGCCGGTTCAAGCTCATGCGGCTCGACGACCGGCTGCGCGTCACGCCGTCCCCGGCGCTCTTCGGCGATCTCAAGGCGCTGCTCGGGCCGAGCTGCCTGGTCTGACGCGCCGCCGCCCGGCGTTGGGCCGTCCGGACGACCTGGTGTCCGCCGGGTGGTTGGTGTCGCACCGAACCGGGCCCGACGTCAGTCGTGCCGTCCTACAGTGATCGACTGCGGTCGGCGGCGCGGGCCCGTCGCGGAGGGAGTCGGCGTGTCGGGCACGGGCTGGGACGAGCAGGGCGAGAACGCTCCACCGGCAGGCGGTCCGGCCTGGGGCGCACCGGCCGGCGGTCAGCCGTTCCCGCCGTCGCCCTACGGCGGCGCCCCCGCCCCTTCCGCCGGGTCCCCGTACGGCGGCGGCTACGCCCCGCCCGGGTACGCGGGCGCCGCCGAGACGCTCACCCACGGCCCGACGCTCCTGCCCGCACCGCGCCGCCGCCGGGGCGCGGTCGTCGCGGCCGGCGTCGCCGCGGCGCTCGTCGTCGGCGGCGTCGGGGTGGGCGGGTATGTGGCCACCGGCCTGCTCGGTGGCGGCGACCAGCCCGAGGACCACCTCCCCGCGTCGGCCGTCGCGATGGTCAAGCTCGACCTCGACCCGTCCGCCGGCCAGAAGATCGACGCGATCCGCTTCGCCCGGAAGTTCCCCGGCGGCAAGGACCTGCGCGAGGACGGCGACCCGCGCGAGTGGATGTGGGACAAGCTGACGAAGGACGTCGAGGGCGCGCCGCCGTGGTCGCGGGCGAGTGCGTGGATCGGTGACCGGGCCGCGCTGGCGGTGCTGCCCGCCGCGGCCGGGGCGACCGACCCGGAGGTGGTCGGCGTCCTCGCCGTCACCGACGAGAAGGCCGCCGTCGCCGACATGGCGTCGCTGGAGAACGCCGGCGTCGCCGCCGCGGACGGCTGGCTCGTCCTCGCGCGGACCGACGCCGCCGCGCGGGCCGTCGTCACCGCCGCACAGGCGGCGCCGCTCGCCGACGCGAAGACCTTCTCGGAGGACCTCGACCGGATCGGTGAGGACGGCGTCGCCGCAGCCTGGTTCGACGGTCCCGGGATCTCGGCGGTCGCGTCCGCCTCCGCGTCGTCGCAGGCGCTCGGCGGGCTCCCCGGCTGCGCGGGGGCGACCGCTCCGGCGGCACCCAGGGTGCCGGGCCACGGTGCCATGACGCTGCGCTTCGACGGCGCGTCCCTCGAGCTGTTCGGCAGCGTCGTCGGAGCCGACCCCGCGGCGGGGGCCTCCGGTGCGGGCACCGGCATCGAGGCGCTGCCGGCCGGCACGCTGGCCGGGATCGGTGCTGCGGGCCTCGGTCCGGCCGTGACGAAGCAGTGGGACCAGATGCTCGCGCAGGTCTCCGCCGCGACCTGCGAGGACGCCGCCGACCTCGTCGACATCGCGTCCACCACGGTCGGGCTCGACCTCCCCGGCGACCTCGCGACCCTCCTCGGTGACACGGCGGCCGTCTCCGTCGGCGGTCCCGGCGCCGACGGGACGCCGTCCGTGGGGCTCGAGGTCACGACGTCCGGGGCGCGCCTCGGCGACCTCGTCGACACCCTCTCCGGACTGGCCTCGGACGCCGGGGTGCCGCTCACGGCGAAGGTCGTCGACGGCGGGTACGTCGCCGGCACCGGCCCCGAGGCCCTCGCGGCGCTGGAGGCGCCCGGTGCGCGGCTCGCGTCGGTGCCCGAGTTCAGTGACGTCGCCCCGGACGCGGGGGCGGCGGCCTTCGTCGCGTTCGCCGACGTCCAGGGGCTGCTCACGGCCTACGGCGACACGATGCCCGCCGGCGCCCGGGCCGACCTCGCGCCGCTCGCCGCGCTCGGCGTCACCGTCGTCGTCACCGGCGACGGCGAGCAGACCCTCCGCGCGCGGCTGACGACGCGCTGACCGGTCCGGCGGCCGGCAGGGGTGCCGCGGCCACCTACACTTCCGGCGTGACGACGCACCACGTGGCCGGGTCGGCCCCGCCAACCTCGGTCCGCGGCGAGGTGTGGGTCGGTGTCGCCTGCGTCGCCGGCGGGGTCGTGCTCGGGGCGCTGTGGGCGCTCGTCGGCGCGGCCGTCGTCGGGGCCACCGACCCCGACGAGCAGGCGGCCGCGTCCGACGGCACGTTCGCGCTCCTCGGCATCGGCTTCGGTCTCGTGTCCGCGCTGCTCCTCGCGGTGCTGCCCGGGCACCGCCAGGTCGTCCGGGCCGGGGTCGCGCTCGCGGGCAGCGTGCTCGGCGGGTTCGTCGGGCTCGCCGTGGGCCTGGTCCTCGGCGCACCGGCCCTGCGCGCCGACGGGATGGTCCTCGCCTGGCCGATCGTCCTCGGCGCGGTGACCACGCTGCGCCTGCTCGTCGTCCATCTGCTCGGGCGCGAGTAGCCGGTCATCCACTAGCGATTCGTAAGCGATTCGCTCTGGCTACATTCGATCCGCTCGGCTACGGTGCCGTCATGTCCTCAGACGTGACGATCGACCGCAGCCGGCTCGCGACCCTCCTCGAGCGTGAGCGCTCGGCCTACACGGCCGCGCACCCGCGCTCGGCGGAGCTCTTCGGTGCGGCCGACCACCTCTTCGGCCGCGTGCCGATGACCTGGATGGCGAAGTGGAGCGGCGGCTTCCCGCTGTACCTCGACACCGCCCACGGCAACACGATCACCGACGTCGACGGCCGCACCTACGTCGACTTCGCGCTCGGCGACACCGGGGCGATGGCCGGGCACAGCCCGGCGGCGACCGTGGCCGCCGTCCGCGAGCGGCTCGAGGTCGGCGGCGGCGTGACGACGATGCTGCCCACCGCCGACGCCGAGTGGGTCGGTGCCGAGCTGTCCCGCCGGTTCAAGCTCCCGCTGTGGTCGTTCACGCTCACCGCGACGGACGCGAACCGGTGGGCGATCCGGCTCGCCCGGATCGCGACCCGGCGCCCGAAGATCCTCGTCTTCTCGTACTGCTACCACGGCAGCGTCGACGAGATCTTCGCCGTCCCCGGCCCGGACGGCGTCGCCGTCGCCCGCCCCGGGAACGCCGGCCCGCCGGTCCCGATGGACCTCACGACGCGCGTCGTCGAGTTCAACGACGCCGCGGCGCTGGAGCGAGAGCTCGCGCACGGCGACGTCGCCGCCGTCCTCATGGAGCCGGCGCTGACGAACATCGGGATCGTGCTCCCCGAGCCGGGCTTCCTCGAGCGGGTCCGCGCGCTGTGCACCGCCGCCGGGACCCTGCTCATGATCGACGAGACGCACACGTTCTCGGCCGGCTGGGGCGGGGCGACGACGGCCTGGGACCTCGAGCCCGACATCTTCGTCATCGGCAAGAGCATCGGCGGCGGCATCCCGTCGGGTGCGTACGGCATCAGCGAGGAGGTCGCCCGCCTCGTCGGCGCCGACCCGGACGCCGACCTCGTCGACGTCGGCGGCGTCGGCGGCACGCTCGCCGGCAACGCCCTGTCCGTCTCGGCGATGCGCGCGACCCTCGAGCACGTCCTCACGCCGGCGGCCTTCGACGGCATGATCGCCCTGGCCACCCGGTTCACCGAGGGCGTGCAGTCGACGATCGACCGCACCGGCGTCGCCTGGTCGGTCCAGCAGCTCGGGGCCCGCAGCGAGTACCGCTTCGCGAGCCCGGCGCCGACGACCGGCACGGAGTCCGCGGAGAGCGGGGACGACGAGCTCGACGAGTACGTGCACCTCTACATGGCGAACCGCGGCGTCCTCATCACGCCCTTCCACAACATGGCGCTCATGTGCCCGACGACGACCACCGCGGACGTCGACCGGCACACCGAGGTCTTCGCCGCGTGCGTCGACGAGCTCGTGGGGACGGGTCCGGTCGCGTGAGCGGCGGCCGGGTCGAGCTGGACGCCGTCGACCGGACCCTGCTGCGGATCCTCCAGCACGACGGCCGGGCCTCGTACGCCGCGATGGCGCCCGAGGTCGGGTTGTCGGCGCCCGCGGTGCGGCTGCGGGTGCAGCGGCTCGTCGACGAGGGCGTCCTCCAGGTCGTCGGCGTCACCGACCCGATCGCGACCGGCTTCCCGGTCATGGCGATGGTGGGCGTCCAGACCCAGGGGGACGTCCGGGCCGTCGCCGACGCGCTCGGCGCCGTCCCGAACGTCGTCTACCTCGTGCTCACCTCGGGGGAGCACGACCTGCTCGCCGAGGTCGTCTGCCGCACGCCCGAGGAGCTGCTCGAGGTCGTCAACGACCGGTTCCGGGCGGTCGAGGGCGTGCTCTCGACCCGCGTCTGGCAGTACTACGGCATCCACACGCACCGGTTCACGTGGGGTGTGCCGGACTGACACCTGATGACCGTGACCGATCCCGCGGTGCAGTGCCGCTGCATCGGTCACGATCACGTGGTGAGAGCGTGTCCGCTGCTCGGCGGGAAGACCGCCGCGGCGCTGTCGCCCAGTGCCACGGCGAGGCGCTCCAGGTTCGACGTCGACAGCGGCGGCAGGGCCTCCTGGGCGAACCACGCGACCTCGAGCGACTCGTCGTCGTTGACCCTGGCCTCGCCGGTCAGCGGTGTGCAGCGGAACGCCGTCACGACGTACGAGGCCCGGTCGCCGTTCGGGTACTCCAGGGGCGGCACGGTCCAGACGCCGACGATCCGGTCCGGACGCACGTGCACGCCGGTCTCCTCGAGCACCTCGCGGACGACCCCGGCGGCGACGTCCTCACCCGGGTCGAGGATCCCGCCGAGCAGCGCCCACCGGCCGGTGTCGGTGCGCCGGTTGAGCAGCACCCGCCCCGCGTCGTCCACGACGATGCCGCAGACCGCCGGCAGGAAGAGCAGGTCGGTGCCGACCTTCTCCCGCAGCCGCAGGACGTGCTCGGGGACGGCCACCTCAGTGCCGCGCGATCGGCGCGGTGCGTGCCGCCGTCAGCCGGACGAGGTCGGCCGGTGCGAGCTCGACGTCCACCCCGCGCCGCCCCGCGGAGACGAGGACGCTGTCGAACGCCAGCGCGGACTCGTCGACGACGGTCGCGAGCCGCTTGCGCTGGCCGAGCGGGCTGATGCCGCCGACGACGTACCCGGTCGCGCGCTCGGCGGCCGCCGGGTCGGCCATCGCGGCCTTCTTGCCACCGGCCGCCGCGGCGAGCGCCTTGAGGTCGAGGTGCGCGTCGACCGGCACGACGGCCACGGTGAGCGCGCCGTCGACGTCGGCGACGAGCGTCTTGAAGACCCGCTCGGCCTCGACGCCGAGGGCGAGCGCGGCCTCCTCGCCGTAGGAGAGCCCGCGTTCGTGGGCGCGCGGGTCGTGCTCGTACGCCCGGATCGTGTGCGGCACCTTCTGGGAGGTGAGCAGGACGGTCGCCGGCGTCCCCACGGCGTCCTTGGCCTTCTTGCTCAGTTGGAGCTCACGCTTCCCTTCGTCAGGTCGGTCGCCGGCAGGCAGCGGAACGCGGTGATGAGACCGCGCTCACGTTTGAGCAGCCCGATCTCGGCGGCCAGCCGGTCCGCGGTCGTCGGCTCCTCGAGGAGGCGCTGCCGCTCGGGCAGGTCGAGGATGACCGCCGCGGCGACGAGGTAGGAGACGACGCGCGGGTCGTCGGGGAGCTCGGTGACGTCGACGTCGAGGACCGCCCGGTACTCCGCGAACTGCTCGACGACCCGGTCGGTGAGCGCCTCGAGGTCGCCCTCGCCGTCCGGCTCGTCGATGAGCTCGACGAGGCCGGTGAGGTAGGGCGTCCCGGCGGACTCGTCGAGGCCGACGACCCGGAACCTGCCCTCGCCGACGGTGACGATGTCGAACCGCCCGTCGGAGTAGGGGGTCACCTCGCGCAGCTCGGCGATGCAGCCGACGGCGTGCAGCGCGGTCGCGTTGCCCTCGCCGACCTCGTGCCCGGTGCGGATCGCGACGATCCCGAACTGACGGGTCGCGCCTTCGGGCAGCGCCATGAGGGCCTCGACGAGCACCCGGTACCGCGGCTCGAAGATGTGCAGCGGCAGCACGAGGCCCGGCACGAGCACCGTGCCCAGGGGGAAGAGCGGCAGCCGCGTCGCCATACGCAGGAGGCTAGTGGGATCGGGTCCCGGGCTCGACCGGTGGGCGGCTGCCGCGATCATGCCGGGCCCGCCGCCCGGTCAGTGGGCCAGCCGGCGCGCGTGGACGGCGGCCCGGACGAGGGCGACCGCCTCGTCGTCCCCGACGCCCAGCGCCGCGACCGACTCGGCGTACGCGGCGGCCGCGGCCGCCGCGTACGCCGAGTCGGTCGCGGCCGCCGCCCGGCGCCGCACCGCGTCGCCCGACGCGGCGACGAGCGTGCCGCGCCGCCCGGCGGTCTCGACGAGCCCCGCCTCCTCGAGCTCGCGGTACGCCCGGGCGACGGTGTTCGCGGCGAGCCCGAGGTCGGTCGCGAGGGTGCGGACCGGCGGCAGCCGGGTGCCGACCGGCAGCGAGCCGTCGTCGATCCGGCCGGCGATCCCGGCCCTGACCTGCTCGTACGGCGGGACGCTGCTCGACGGGTCGACCTCGACGATCACAGCGGCGATTCTCGCAGCACGTGCGCAGCCCGCACCGTCACGTCGAGACCGGTGCCAGCGGCTGCGGCGCCGCGGGCGCGGCGCGGGGGAGCAGGTCGCCGTCCCCGTTGAGCCCGACGAGCAGGGCGACCTGGACGGCGAGCAGCAGACCCGCGGCGACGACCGCGAGGGTGAACCACCAGCCGGGCAGGCCGTGCCAGGCGAGCAGGTACAGCACCGGGGCGGCCGCGGTGCCGGTGAGCCGCAGGCGCAGGTCGCGGCGCAGCAGGGCGGCGTCCGCCCAGCGGGCGAGCAGGCCGGTGCCGACGACGGGCGTCGTCGCCCGCACGGCGAGCAACCGGACGTGCGTCGCGAGCAGCGCGAGCGGTCCGACGGGGGCCAGCGCCGTGAGCACCCCGGGGCGCTCGACGAGGACGGCGACGGCCGAGACGGTGACGAGGACGAAGGCGCCGGCGACCACGACGGCGAGCATCGTCGTGCCGCGGCCGACCCGGTCGACGAGGGTCTGCGCCGCCGACCGGCCGGGCAGCCGGCGCAGGGCCTCGAACCGCCGAGCGGGGGGCGTCACGGTCATCGCCTGCGAGGCCGGTGCCGGCGTGTCCGCCGCGCCGTCCGGGACGTCCGTGGCGGGCACGAACCGGTTGCGGACCAGGACGTCGACCCGCGCCGTCCGGCGTTCGGCCCGGACCCAGGCGCGGGCGCACACCAGGCATCCGACGGTGGCCGCGACTCCGGCCGGGGCCGCACCGGACGGGTGCGCCCCGAGCCAGGCGGTGACACCGACAGCGGCGGCGAGGCCGACGGGACCGATGAGCAGCCCGGCCGACGACGGGGCGGGCCCGTCGGTGCGGCGCGCGAGGACGGCGCGGCCCTCGACACGGGCCCGCGTCACCTCGACGTCGAGCGGCGCCTGGAGCGGCAGCGGGGCCGGCCCGCCGCTCACCTGGGCGCTCCGGCAGGACGGCGGACCGCCTGCGCACCGGTCGCGGCGGGGGTGGTGGGGGACGGGGTCGTCGTCCCCCGACGCGGCAGCATGCGATCACCGTAGGGCCGAACGGGGTCGGCGGCCCAGCCCTGCGGCTGCGGAGCGTGACGGATCAGACGGGTTCGCCCGCGAGCCGGGCCTTCGGTTCACGCGCGGTGACGAGCCGGTCGTCCTCGAGCAAGGGCTGTGACATGGATCAAGGCCAGGCGCAGGCCGGAACGCGGGGAGCCGCTGCGGGACGGCGCACCTAGACTTGAGCACGTGATACGCCGACTCGACCTGCGTGGCCAGACCCTGCGTGCCCGGGCCCTGCGGGGCGTCGTCCCGCGGGCGGACGTGGACGTCGAGCACGTCCTCGACACCGTCCGGCCGATCGTCGCCGAGGTCCGGGAGCGGGGCGTCGCCGGGGTCCTCGACCTGTGCGAGAAGTTCGACGGCGTCCGGCCCGAGCACCTGCGGGTGCCGGCCGAGGCGCTCGCACGCGCCCTCGACACCCTCGACCCCGCCGTCCGCGCGGCGCTCGAGGAGTCGATCCTGCGGGCCCGTCGCGTGCACCGCGAGCAGCGCCGCGAGGACCACGCGACGCAGGTCGTGCCCGGCGGGGTCGTCACCGAGCGCTGGGTCCCGGTCGGCCGGGTCGGGCTCTACGTGCCCGGCGGTCGTGCCGTCTACCCGAGCAGCGTCGTCATGAACGTCGTCCCGGCCCAGGAGGCCGGTGTCGAGTCGCTCGCCGTCGCGAGCCCGCCGCAGCGCGACAACCCGACCGCCTTCGAAGGGCTGCCGCACCCGACGATCCTCGCGGCGTGCGCGCTGCTGGGCGTCGAGGAGGTCTGGGCGGTCGGCGGTGCGCAGGCCGTCGCGATGTTCGCCTACGGGCTCACCGACCCGGACGCCGACCCGGCCGACGGCGTGCCCGCGCTGCTCTGCGAGCCCGTCGACCTCGTCACCGGTCCGGGCAACATCTACGTCACCGCGGCCAAGCGGCTGCTCAAGGGCCTTATCGGGATCGACGCCGAGGCCGGTCCGACGGAGATCGCGATCCTCGCCGACGACACCGCGGACGCCCGGCACGTCGCCGCCGACCTCATCAGCCAGGCCGAGCACGACCCGATGGCGGCCGCCGTCCTCGTCACCGACTCCGAGGCGCTCGCCGACGCCGTCGACGCCGAGCTCGAGGAGCAGGTCGCCCGCACCAAGCACAGCGAGCGGGTCACCACGGCGCTGACCGGTCCGCAGTCCGGCATCGTCCTCGTCGACGACGTCGACGCCGGCCTCGAGGTCGTCGACGCCTACGCCGCCGAGCACCTCGAGGTGCACACCCGGGACGCCGGCTCGGTCGCCGCCCGGGTGAAGAACGCCGGCGCGATCTTCGTCGGCGCCTACGCCCCGGTGAGCCTCGGGGACTACTGCGCCGGGTCGAACCACGTGCTGCCGACCGGCGGCTGCTCGTGCCACTCCAGCGGCCTGTCGGTGCAGTCGTTCCTGCGCGGGATCCACGTGGTCTCCTACGACGAGTCCGCCCTGCGCGACGTCGCGCACCACGTCGTGACCCTGGCGAACGCCGAGGACCTGCCCGCGCACGGCCAGGCCGTCGAGGCCCGCTTCCCGGACGGCATCGCCTGACCGGCCTCGACGCCGAGCGGTCCGTGGCGGCCCGGGTCGCCGTCCCCGCCGGGACGCCGGCCCGCTGCCCCGCGGACGAGGGCCGGACCGCCCGGCTCGGGTGGCGGCCCCGGATGGTGCTCACCGAGGTCGACCGCGGTCTCGACGAGGTGCCGCCGGCCTGGGCCGCGCAGCTCGTCGCCCGCCGGCGCGCCCTGCGTGACCTGCGACGCACCGCGAGGGCGTTCGGCGCCGACGGCGTCGTCGGCGTGACCTTCGAGCCCGACGGCGACCACGTCGTCGGCCGCGGGGTCACGGTCCGGCGCCGGCGCGTCCCGGTGGCCGGCCTCACCGACGAGGTGTTCACGACGCACCTGCCCCTCGACGCCGCCGACCTCGCCGTGGAGGCCGGGCTGGCGCCGCGCCGCGTCGTCCTCAGCGCCTGCCGCGCGGCGCTCCACGACCCCGCGGACCGGTGGCCGGAGCCGGCGTTCCCGCAGCCCGGCGAGGAGTCGTCGCTCGACCACCTCCTCGGCGTCGTCCACGACCTCGCCGCCGGCGTCTGGCGGGCGGCCGGCCGCCGGCGCGGCCCGAGCACTGTCCTCGTCGGCGCGGTGGACGTCCGCTCCGGGCTCGAGCCGTGCAGCGGCGCCGGCGGCCGGTACGACGCCGCGGTCGTGCTGCTCGCGACGGCGACGGTCCTCGCCGGGGCGGTCGACCGGTCGCCGGCCGCGCGGGACGTCGCGCGCGGCCTCGGGCGGCTCGTCGTCCCGGTCGCCGCCGGGGCGGGGGCCTGGTGAGCCGGGCCCCGAAGAGCGCCGCGTTCGTCGCGGCACTCGGCGTCGACGACCTGCTGCTCGCCGGCATGCTCGGGCTGCGACCGGTGGGCGTCGTCCTCGGCCACAGCCTGCACGCGGCCGACCAGGTCGATCCGGCCGCGCTCACCGCCGCCGAGCAGGCGGCGGACGACACGGGCGCGCCCGGCGAGGACGTCGTGCGGACGACGGCCCTGGAGTCGGCGTGGGCGCTGAGCCTGGCACGGCTGCTGGCCCAGGCCGAGGACCTCGGGGCGGACGGCGTCCTCGGCGTCGAGCTCACGGTCGCCACCGTCGAGCGCGGCACCCGGGTCGCGGTGACCGCGCACGGCACGGCGGTCCGCACGGCCGACGACTTCGACGGCAGCTGGCGGACCGACAGCACCGCGCCGTTCACGACGACCCTGTCGGGCCGCGACGTCTGGCTGCTCGCGAAGACGGGCTACCGGCCGCTCGGCATCACCTTCGGTGCCTCGACCGGCCCGCCCGCGGACCCGGGCGACCTCACGGCGGACGGCGAGCAGGCGACGGCGACCCAGGCGCTCTACGACGCCCGCGACCGCGCCCTCGCCCGGGTGCGGGCCGAGGCCGCGGCCCTCGACGCGGACGGCGTCGTCGCCCTGCGGTTCGACGGCGTCCCGCCGCCGCCCGGCGCGCAGGACGTCCGGGTCGTCGCCTGGGGGACGGCGGTCCGCCGGCTCACCGACCACACCCCGCCGGGGGATCCCGAGATCGTCCTGCCGCTGCTCGGAGGCCGCCCGTGACCGTCGACGACACCGCGCCCCAGGCGTCGACCGCCGCGGCGGACGACGAGGCCGACCTCGCCGCGACCGTGCTGCGGCTCGTCGAGGAGCTCGAGACCCGGTTGCCGCCGGCCGTCGTCCGGGTCGAGCGCGACCCGGGCGTCGGCGACCGGCTCGCCGGCCGGCCCGGCCCGGTGACCGCTGCGGTCGTCGACACCGGCGAGGGCCGGCTCCTCGTCCTCGACGCGGGCCCGGGCGGCTTCGCGTGCACCAGCGCGACCCGGGTCGGCGGGGTCGTCGTCGCCCGCCGGCGGCTGCGGCTCAGCGCCTGGCTCGCCCGGCTCGACGCGTTCCTCGCCGCCCGCGAGGAGGAGACCGCGATCGCCGAGGCCGCCGCCCAGCGGGTCCTCGTGACCCTCGGCTCCGCGGAACCCTCGGACGCCCTCACCGTTCACGCCGACTCCCTCGACGAGGACCTCGCCGACCTGCCCGCCCACGTCGAGGGCCGGGTCCCCGAGGACGTCGTCGACGCCGTCCGGCGGATCTGCGTCGAGCTCCGCGAGACCCACGAGCGGCTCCCGGCCGGTGCCGCGCACGGCCACCTCGTGCACCGAGTGGCGACCGACTACCTGCCGACCACCCTGCGGATCTACCTCGAGCTGCCGCAGGAGTGGGCCCAGGAGTACACGGGCTTCGGCGGCCGCTCGGCGCTCGACATCCTCCGGGAGCAGCTCGACATCCTCGAGATCGGCGTCCGCGAGCTGCACCGCGCCGTCCTCGAGGACGACGGCGAGCGGCTCCTCGCGAACGGCGCCTTCCTCGCCGACCGGTTCGGGAACGCCGACTCCGACCTGCACCTGCCGGACCACACCGACTGACGCGCACCGACCCGTCCGGGCGGCCCCGACCCGCTCGGTAGACTCGGCCGGTGCCTCCCACCACCTCTGCGGACTCCGCCGCGGACACCCTCGCGCGCCTCCCGCTGCGTGACGACCTGCGGGGCAGGACCCCGTACGGCGCCCCGCAGCTCGCCGTCCCGATCCGGCTGAACACGAACGAGAACAGCTACGACGTGCCCGTCGAGGTCGTCGCGGCGATCGTGGACGCCGTCCGCAAGGAGGCCGTGCACCTCAACCGCTACCCGGACCGCGAGTTCACCGCCCTGCGCGAGGACCTCGCCACCTACCTCGGGCACGACGTGACGCCCGCGCAGGTGTGGGCGGGCAACGGCAGCAACGAGGTGCTCCAGCACGTCGTCCAGGCCTTCGGCGGCCCCGGCCGGACGGCGCTCGGCTTCACGCCGTCCTACTCGATGCACCCGATCATCTCGACCGGCACCGGCACGGCCTGGGTCGACGGGCTCCGCGGGGCGCCGTCCGGGGTCTTCGACCTCACCGCCGAGCACGCCGCGGCGCAGGTCGAGGAGCACGACCCGGACGTCGTCTTCCTCTGCTCCCCGAACAACCCGACCGGCACCTCGGTCGGCCTGGACGTCGTCGAGGCCGTCTACGAGCGCAGCCGCGGGATCGTCGTCGTCGACGAGGCGTACGTCGAGTTCTCCCGGCCGGGGACGCCGAGCGCCCTGACCCTGCTGCCCGGTCGCGAGCGGCTCGTGGTCTCCCGGACGATGAGCAAGGCCTTCGCGCTCGCCGGTGCCCGGCTCGGCTACCTGGCCGCCGACCCCGCCGTCTGCGACGCGTTCCGGCTCGTCCGGCTGCCCTACCACCTGTCCGCGCTGACCCAGGCGGCCGCGCGCGCCGCCCTCTGGCACGCCGACGTCCTGCTCTCGACCGTCGAGGCGATCAAGGAGCAGCGCGACCGGATCGTCGCGACACTGCCCTCCTTCGGACTGCTGCCCGTCGCGAGCGACGCGAACTTCGTGCTCTTCGGCGGGCTGGACGACGAGAAGCGGGTCTGGCGGGCGCTCCTCGAGTACGGCGTCCTCGTCCGCGACGTCGGGATCGCCCACCACCTGCGGGTCACCGCCGGCACCCCCGAGGAGACGACCTCGTTCCTCGACGCCCTCGAGTCGGTCATGGAGGCCAGCCGATGACCACCCCCACGACCCGCCCGGGCGCCCGCACCGCCCGCGTCGAGCGCGCGACGAAGGAGAGCAAGGTCCTCGTCGAGCTCGACCTCGACGGCACGGGCCGGGCGAGCGTCAGCACCGGCGTCGGGTTCTACGACCACATGCTCACGAGCCTGGCCAAGCACGCCCTGCTCGACCTCACGGTCTCCGCGGACGGCGACACGGACGTCGACGCGCACCACACCGTCGAGGACGTCGCCATCGTCCTCGGCCAGGCGCTGCGCGAGGCGCTCGGCGACAAGGCTGGGATCCGCCGCTTCGGGGACGCCCTCGTGCCGCTCGACGAGTGCCTCGTCCAGGCCGCCGTCGACGTGTCCGGCCGGCCGTACTGCGTGCACGACGGCGAGCCCGAGGGCCAGCAGTACGTCGTCATCGGCGGCTCGTTCGTCGGGTCCCTGACCCGGCACGTCTTCGAGACGCTCGCGCTCACCGCCGGGATCGCGCTGCACGTCAGGGTGCTGTCCGGCCGCGACCCGCACCACATCGTCGAGGCCCAGTTCAAGGCCGTCGCCCGCGCGCTGCGCGCGGCCGTCGAGGCCGACCCGCGGGCCGAGGGGATCATCCCCAGCACCAAGGGCACGCTGTGACGGGCACCGCCGCGCGCGGGCGGACCCGTTGAGCCGCACGGCGAAGGTCGTCGTCCTCGACTACGGGTCGGGCAACGTCCGGTCCGCCGTCCGGGCGCTCATGCGGGTCGGCGCGGACGTCGAGCTCACCGCCGACCGGGCGCGCGCCGAGAGCTGCGACGGGCTCGTCGTCCCCGGCGTCGGGGCCTTCGCCGCCGTCGCCGAGCAGCTCCGCGCCGTCCGCGGCGACGTCATCGTCGACCGGCGCCTCGCCGGCGGCCGCCCGGTGCTCGGCATCTGCGTCGGCCACCAGGTGATGTTCGAGCGGTCGACCGAGCACGGGCAGGAGCACGTCGAGGGCCTGGGGGAGTGGCCCGGCGTCGTCGAGCGGCTGCCCGCCGAGGTCGTGCCGCACATGGGCTGGAACACCGTCGAGCCGCCGCCGGGCACCGTGCTCTTCGCGGGCGTCGAGCACGAGCGGTTCTACTTCGTGCACTCGTTCGCCGTGCAGCGCTGGGAGTTCGTCGAGCGCCAGGGCGAGCACCAGCAGCGGCCCCCGGCGGTGACCTGGGCCGACCACGGCGCCCGGTTCGTCGCGGCGGTCGAGAACGGCGTGCTCAACGCGACCCAGTTCCACCCGGAGAAGTCCGGGGACGCCGGGGCGCACCTGCTCGAGAACTGGGTCGCCACGCTGTGACCGCCGGTGGGGCGGCGGCCGGCCGGTGAGCAAGGAACGCGCGAAGCGGCGCGCCGAGCGGCAGGCCGCCGCGGCGGTGGAACGTGAGCGGCGGGCCCGCGCGCAGGCCCGGGCGGCCCGGCGCAGGTCGCTCGGCGCGCTGGTCACCGCACCGTTCAGCCGCCGCGACGAGCCGAAGAGCGCCCTGCAGCGGCAGCGCCGTCGGCAGAACGGCGTCCTCGCCGCGGCGCTCGTCGCCCTGAACGCCGTGCTGTGGCTGCTCGAGCCGTCGTGGGTGTGGCGCAGCGCCACCGTCGTCGGCTCGCTGCTCGCCTGGCCGGTCCTCGCCGTCCTCGCGTTCGACCGCCGCGCGAGCCGCTGACCGGCGTCCGGACGCCGCGTCGGCCGCCACGACCCGTGCGCTAGCGTCGGCGCGTGGCCACCCGACGCCGAGCGAGCACCCGGACGAGCACCGGCACCCGCCGCCGGACGACCCGCCGCCGGACGCCGGCCCGCGGCACGAGCCGCACCCGCAGCACGACGACCCGCCGCCGCAAGGGCACCGCGACGTCGTTCGGGAGCGCGGCCGGCCTCCTGCTCGTGTGGGTGCTCGTCCAGGGCCCGTGGTGGCTGAAGATCCTCACCGTCGTGCTCGCCGTCGCGGCGTTCGCCGGGTACGTCCTCGTCACCCGGCGCGGTGCCGAGGACGCCGACGACACGGACGACACGGACGACGCCGAGGACGGCACGGACGACGCCACGGCCGCGCAGCAGACCGACGCACCACCCACGGACGCACCACCCTCGGAAGGGAACCCCGCGTGAGCACCGCCCCCGTCCTCGAGCTCCTGCCCGCCGTCGACGTCGCCGACGGCCAGGCCGTCCGCCTCGTCCAGGGCGAGGCCGGCAGCGAGACCTCCTACGGCGACCCGCTGGACGCCGCGCTCGCGTGGCAGTCCGCCGGGGCGGAATGGATCCACCTCGTCGACCTCGACGCCGCCTTCGGCCGCGGCTCGAACCGCGCGCTGCTCGCGCGCGTCGTCGCCGCGCTCGACGTCCGGGTCGAGATGAGCGGCGGCATCCGGGACGACGAGAGCCTCGCCGCGGCGATGGCGACCGGGTGCGCGCGGGTCAACCTCGGCACGGCGGCCCTCGAGGACCCGGCCTGGACCCGCAAGGCCATCGCCGAGTACGGCGACCGGGTCGCCGTCGGCCTCGACGTGCGCGGCACGACGCTGGCGGCCCGCGGCTGGACCAAGGAGGGCGGCGACCTCTGGGAGACCCTCGCCCGCCTCGACGAGGACGGCTGCGCCCGCTACGTCGTCACCGACGTCACGAAGGACGGCACGCTCCGCGGCCCGAACCTCGACCTGCTCCGCGAGGTCGCGGCCCGCACCGACCGCCCGGTCGTCGCGAGCGGCGGCATCGCCGAGCTCGCCGACCTCGAGGCGCTGCGGGCGCTCGTGCCGGCCGGCGTCGAGGGGGCGATCGTCGGGAAGGCGCTCTACGCGGGCGCGTTCACGCTGGAGCAGGCGCTCGACGTCGCCGGCCGGCGATGACCGACCCGGCCCTCGAGCCGGGCGGGGAGAGCGACTCGGCCGGCGTCCCGTGGCGGGGCCGCACGCTGAACCCGCAGCCCTTCACCGGTGACGAGGGCGGTGCGGACGCCGCGCTCGCCGCGGCGCTCGCCGGGCACGCGGCGGGGGAGCGGACGGCGGCCGAGGTGGTCGCGGCCCTCGCCCCGTCGCGGGTGCTCGTCGCGGTCGTCGCCGTCCTCGGCGAGGACCACCCCGTCGTCGGCGGCCTGCGTGCCGACAAGGGTGCCGACATGGCGCTGGTCACCCTGACCGGCGCGGACGGCGTCCGCGGGCTGCCCGTCTTCACCTCGACGGCGGCGCTCGCCGCGTGGGACGCCGCCGCGCGACCGGTGCCGGTCGAGAGCGCCCGGGCGGCGCTGTCCGCCGTGGCCGAGGGCTGCGACCGGATGCTCGTCGACCTCGCCGGCCCGCACCCGTTCGTCGTCCGGCGGCCCGCCGTCTGGGCGCTCGGCCAGGGCCGGGACTGGGTGCCGTCCCCGCAGGACCCCGTCGTCGCCGCCGCGGTCGAACGGGCGACGGCCGGCGTGACCGGGGTCGTCGGCGTCCGCTGCGAGCCGGGGGCGACGGCGGAGCTCAAGGTCGTCCTCGGCGTCCGTGCGGGGCTCGACCGGGCCGCGCTCGACGACGTGGTCCGGGTCGTCGGCACGGCGCTCGGGCGCGAGCAGGACGTCGCCGACCGCGTCGACTCCATGGAGCTCGTCGTCCTGCCCGCGTAGCCCGTGACCTGCGTCGCTCCCGGTGACACCGGGGGTGCGGACCTGGTAGACAGCGATCACTGCGCACGACCGGACGGGCCTTGAGGGGGGCTCGGACGTCAGGCCCGCGCGCGTCCACCCGCACGCAGCCCGACATCCGGAGGTCGCTCATGCGACGAACACGTCCTCGTCACGCCCGCCTCGTCGCCGCGGGGGTCGCCGTCTCCGCGAGCCTGCTCGCGCTCGGGTCGCTGCCCGCCCAGGCAGCCGCCAAGCCGGGACCGGTGAGCATCCAGCTCCTCAACGTCTCCGACTGGCACGGCCAGCTCGACCCGGTGACGCCGACGGCGACCGCGACGCTCGCCGCGGTCCCGACCGGTGGCGCACCGGCGCTCGCCGCGTACTTCGCGGCGGACCGGGCCGCGAACCCGAACACCCTGACGCTCACCGCCGGCGACGCCGTCGGCGCGACGCCGCCGGTCTCCGCATTCTTCGAGGACACCCCGACGGTCCAGGCGATGCGGCTCATGCGTTTCGACGCCGACACCCTCGGCAACCACAACTTCGACGCGGGCCTGGCCCGGCTGCAGCGCCAGATCGACCTCGCGCGCAGCGAGGACCCCACCGTCCCGGGCAAGCGGTTCCGGTACCTGTCGGCGAACCTCAAGAACGTCGACGACAACCTCGACCACGTCGACAAGATGCGGATCTTCACCGTGGGCGGCGTCAAGGTCGCCGTCATCGGGCTGACGAACCCCGAGGCGCCGGGCCTGGTCTTCCCCGGCAACTTCGGCACCATCACGATCACCGACCCGGTCGTCGCCGCGAACAAGCAGCGGCTCGCCGCCCGCAAGGCCGGTGCCCAGGTCGTCGTCGGGCTCATCCACGCCGGCATCGAGGGCGTCAACGCCCAGGGCCAGGCGTTCGGCCCGCTCGTGCAGTTCGCGACGAACGTCACCGGCTTCGACGTCATCCTCGGCGACCACACCGACTTCCAGTACAGCGAGACGATCAACGGTGCGCTCGTCACCGAGAACCGCAGCAAGGGCGTGACGTACAGCAAGGTCAACCTGTCCGTCGACCGCAAGCGCGGCGTCCTCGCCAAGAGCGTCACGTTCGTGCAGCCGGTCGTCAGCGGCGTCACGCCGGACCAGACCGTCGCCGACCTCGTCGCGGGCTACCGCACGCAGCTCGCGCCGATCCTCAGCACCCAGCTCGGCTCCGCCACCCGGGCCGTGCCGCGGTCGGACTCGTGCGGCCGCAACGACGGCCGGCTCTGCGAGTCCCTCGTCGGGGACATCGCGACGGACGCCCTGCGGCTGCGCTACGGCACCGACTTCGCGATCACGAACGCGGGCGGTCTGCGGGCCGACCTGACCTGCCCCGCCGTCGACAGCGCGACCGACTTCTGCCCGGCCTTCACGCCGCCGCCGTTCACGATCACCCGGGGGCAGGTCCTCGGGGTGCTGCCGTTCGGCAACGTCGCGACGACGACGACCGTGTCGGGGGCCGAGCTGAAGACGTTCCTCGAGAACGGCGTGTCGGTCATGCCGGGGGCGAACGGCAAGTTCCCGCAGGTGTCGGGGCTGTGCTTCACCTACGACATCTCCGCCGCGGCCGGCAGCCGGGTGACGTCCGTCGTCCGGCAGGCCGCGGACGGCACCTGCACCGGGCCCGCGGTCGACCTCACGGCGGCCTCGAGCTACACGATCGCGTCGAACGACTTCATGGCGAACGGCGGTGACGGCTACCCGAACGTCATCGGGCGGTCCGTGACGCGCGAGCTCCTCGACCAGGTGCTCGCCGACCACGTGGTCGCGGCGTCCCCGCTCGCGCCGTCCATCCAGGGCCGGATCGTGTGCACGACATCCGGTGCCGTCGCCTGCCCGGTGGTCACCGCGCCGTAGCGCAGGCCGTCCGTCCGACGACCGAGGGCCGCTCCCCGTGGGGGAGCGGCCCTCGTGGCGTCCGGCACCCCGGGAGGTCGGTGCCGGGCACGGCACCAGGAGAGCACAGCCGCCGGACCGGGCAAACGCAGCCGCCCCGACCGGTCCGAGGGCCGATATCGGCAGGCAAGTTGTCGGACGATCCTGCAACCATGGAGCAGTGCCCCTCGCTCCCTACCGCGCCGTGCTGTCCGTCCCCGGTGTCCTCCGCCTGCTCCTGTTCGGGGTGCTGGCCCGCGTCCCGCAGACGGCGGCCGGCATCGTGCTGTCGCTGCACGTCGTCGGCCCGCTCGGCCGCGGCTGGGCGGCGGCCGGGCTCGTCGGGACGGCGTCCACGGTCGGGATGGCCATCGGCTCGCCGTGGCGCGGGCGCGCGGTCGACACCCAGGGGCTGCGCCGCGCGCTCGTGCCGTCGGTCGTGGCGTCGGCGCTCGTCTGGGGCGCCGCCCCCTTCGTCGGCTACCGGCTGCTGCTCGCGCTCGCGGTCGTCGGCGGTGTCCTGAGCCTGCCGATCTTCACGGTCATGCGGCAGTCGCTCGCCGTCATGGTCCCGGCGCAGAGCCGCCGGTCGGCGATGGCGCTGGACTCGGTCGGCGTCGAGCTGTCCTTCATGGCCGGCCCCGCGCTCGGCGTGCTCCTCGCGACCCAGTTGTCGACGTCCGCCGCGATCCTGTCCGTCGGCGGCTGCATCGTCGTCTCCGGGCTCGCGCTCATCGCGTTCGACCCGCCGACCCGCAGCGCCGACGGCGTGGCCGCCGACGCGGCCGCAGAGGTCGAGGCCGACGAGCGGCGCGCCGCCGGCGGGCCCGTCCCGGCCGCCGTCCGCGAGCCCTCCCGGGGCCGGCTCACCAGCCCGGCGATGCTCGCCGTCCTCGGCGCGACGGCGGCCGCGACCGTCGTGCTCGCCGGCACCGACGTCTCGGTCGTCGCCCACCTGCGGGCGGACGGTGCGCTCGCCCTCACCGGCCTGATCTTCGCGTCGTGGGGGATCGGGTCGATCGTCGGCGGTCTCGTCTACGGCACGCTGCACCGGCCGGTGTCGCCGCTGCTGCTGCTCCTCGGGCTCGGTCTGCTGAGCATCCCGGTCGGTCTCGCGCCGTCCCCGTGGCTCCTCGCGCTGACGATGCTCCCCGCGGCCGCCCTGTGCGCACCGGTCATCACCTCGACGTCCGAGGCGATCGTCCGGCTCGTGCCGGAGGCGGTCCGCGGCGAGGCGATGGGCTGGCACGCGTCGGCGCTCCAGGTCGGCAGCGCGATCGGTGCCCCGCTCGCCGGTGCCGCCATCGACGCGCGCGGCGCCTGGGCCGGTTTCGCCGCCGTCGGTGCGGCAGGCGTCGTCCTCGCGCTCACCGGCCTCGGCGTCCTGCGGCTGCGGCGGTCCCGGGCGGCGGCGCTCGTCCCGGCCTGACGGTCGGTTCGGACCCTGCCCCGGGTGCTGGTAGTCTGTGGGACTGACCGACCAGGTCTAGGCCTGGTACGCAAGTGGAGTCTCTCCCACCTGTCACCGCAGCACCGAAGCGGTCCGGGTTCCGGTCCAGGCCACGCCTCCGGGCGTGGTCGCCCTGCCGTGGTCGGCAGGGCCGAGTCACGGCGTCGCTGCCGTGGCCGTGGTCCTCGAGGCTCCCGTGCGTCCGCGTCCGGGAGCCTTTCTCGTGCGCGGTGGTCCCACCGACGTGAGAAGGAGCACCACATCAGCGAGCCGAGGATCAACGACCGTATCCGTGTCCCCGAGGTGCGGCTGGTCGGCCCCAACGGGGAACAGGTCGGGATCGTCCGCATCGAGCAGGCGCTGCAGCTGGCCCAGGAGGCCGACCTCGACCTCGTCGAGGTCGCCCCGCAGGCGCGCCCGCCGGTCTGCAAGCTCATGGACTTCGGCAAGTTCAAGTACGAGTCGGACATGAAGGCGCGTGAGGCCCGGCGCAACCAGGCCAACACCGTCCTCAAGGAGATCCGGCTCCGGCTCAAGATCGACCCGCACGACTACGGCACGAAGAAGGGCCACGTCGAGCGGTTCCTCCGGGCCGGCGACAAGGTCAAGGTCATGATCATGTTCCGTGGCCGTGAGCAGTCCCGCCCCGAGATGGGCGAGCGGCTCCTGCAGCGGATGGCGGCGGACGTCGCTGAGCTCGGGTTCGTCGAGAGCTCGCCGACCCGGGACGGCCGCAACATGGTCATGGTGATCGGGCCGCACAAGAAGAAGGCCGAGGCCAAGGCCGAGATGCGGGCCCGCAAGAGCGAGGACCGTGCCGACGCGCCGCAGGGCGCCGAGGAGCACGTCGCGGACGTGACGGTCACCGAGTCCGCCGAGGCGTGAGCCCGGCGGCCGGCGGCCACCGGAGCAGCACGACGCACCACAGGAACCACCTCCGCACCACAGCACCATCGAGCCGTGCGCCGAGCGCGGCCCGACCGGACGAGGGCGCCCCCGGGGCGCCCGGACGAGGGAGTACGGCAGCCATGCCGAAGATGAAGACGCACAGCGGCGCGAAGAAGCGCTTCCGGGTCACCGGGAAGGGCAAGGTCATGCGCGAGCAGGCCAACCGCCGCCACCTGTTCGAGAGCAAGGCGTCCAAGCGGACGCGGCGCCTCGCCCAGGACGTCGCGCTGGCCCCGGCCAACGCCAAGGGCATCAAGCGCCTCCTCGGCCTGTGAGCCGGCCGGGCGTGGCCGCGACCTCAGCGGCCACCGCCCGATGCGCCGACACCTGCCCTCAGCAGCCTTCCCCGCTGCAGCACTGCAGCTGACGTACCAAGGAGAATCGACGTGGCACGCGTCAAGCGGGCGGTCAACGCCCAGAAGAAGCGCCGGGAGACCCTCGAGCTCGCCAGCGGCTACCGGGGCCAGCGGTCCCGGCTCTACCGCAAGGCCAAGGAGCAGGTCACCCACTCCCTCGGCTACGCCTACCGCGACCGCCGCGCCCGCAAGGGCGACTTCCGCCGGCTCTGGATCCAGCGCGTCAACGCCGCTGCGCGCCAGAACGGCATGACCTACAACCGCTTCATCCAGGGCCTCAAGGCCGCGGGTGTCGAGGTCGACCGCCGCATGCTCGCCGAGCTCGCGGTCAACGACGCGGCGGCCTTCACCGCGCTCGTCGCGACGGCGAAGGCGGCGCTGCCGGCGACGCCGGCCGCCGAGCCCGCGGCCTGAGCACCGTCGTCCCGCGCCGTACGGCACAGCACTGAACGTCACCATGCACGTCCCGGAGCGCCCGGGGCCTGCGCCGCTCGCCAACCCCCGGTCCGACCGGGTGAAGGCGGTGCGCAGGCTCTCCGGGCGCTCCGCACGTGTGCGTGAGGGCCGGTTCGCCGTCGAGGGGCCGCAGGCCGTCCGGGAGGCGGTCGCCGGTCCCGGGGTCATCGCGCTCTACGTGACGGACGACGCCGCCGACCGGCACGCCGCGATCCTCGACGCGGCCCGCGCGCGTGGCGTCGACCCCGTCCCCGTCACCGACGAGGTGATGGCGGCGATGACGGACACCGTCACGCCGCAGGGCCTGCTCGCGGTCTGCCGGCTCGTCGACGTCCCGCTCGCGGACGTCGTCGCCCGCCGGCCGCGGCTCGTCGCCGTCCTCGCGCACGTCCGCGACCCCGGCAACGCCGGCACGGTGATCCGCGCCGCGGACGCCGCCGGCGCCGACGCCGTCGTCCTCACCGACGCGAGCGTCGACGTCCACAACCCCAAGTGCGTCCGGTCGACCGCCGGCAGCCTGTTCCACCTCCCCGTCGTCACCGGCGTCCCGCTCGCCGACGCGGTCGCCGCCCTGCGCACCGCCGGTCTCACCGTCTACGCGGCGGACGGCGCCGGCGACCTCGACCTCGACGTCCTCCTCGACGCCGCCGAGGACTCCCGCCGCGCCGGCACCGCCCCCGACGTGTCCGGCGGGCTGGCCGGCCCGGTCGCCTGGGTCTTCGGCAACGAGGCCTGGGGCCTGCCCGAGGCCGACCGGGCGCTCGCCGACGGCGTCGTCCGGGTCCCGGTCCACGGCCAGGCGGAGAGCCTCAACCTCGGCACCGCCGCGACGGTCTGCCTCTACGCGGCCGCCCGCGCCCACCGCCCGCTCTGAGGCGCCGGTAACCCGGGCGCGAGCGACCCCGCACATCTGGGAGACTCGGGGCAGCCGCCGCCGAGCCGTCGGTCCGGCCGGCGGACGCGGATGCGCGGCACCCGAAACCTGACTGACTGGACGACGACACCCCATGTCTGGACCCAACACGCAGTACGACCCGGTCGAGGTCGCGACGCTCGGCGACGCCGAGATCGAGCGCTTCGTTGCCGACGCGCTCGCCGCGATCGCCGAGGCCGGCACCCTCGACGAGCTCAAGCAGGCCCGGCTCGACCACGCCGGTGACCGCAGCCCGATCGCCCTCGCGAACCGCGAGATCGGGGCGCTGCCGCCGGCCGCACGGGCCGACGCCGGCAAGCGGGTCGGCCAGGCGCGCGGGCGGGTCAACGCCGCGCTCGCGGCCCGGCAGACCGAGCTCGAGGCCGAGCGGGACGCACGCGTCCTCGTCGAGGAGGCCGTCGACGTCACGCTGCCCGTCGAGCGGACGCCGCGCGGTGCCCGGCACCCGCTGCAGACCCTCGCCGAGCAGGTCGCGGACGTCTTCGTCGCGATGGGCTGGGAGGTCGCCGAGGGCCCGGAGCTCGAGGCCGAGTGGTTCAACTTCGACGCCCTGAACTTCGGCCCGGACCACCCGGCCCGGCAGATGCAGGACACCTTCTTCGTCGACCCGCCGAGCAGCGGTCTCGTCCTGCGCACGCACACGTCGCCGGTGCAGGCGCGCACGCTCCTCGAGCGCGGCGTCCCGGTGTACGTCTGCGTGCCCGGCAAGGTGTTCCGCACCGACGAGCTCGACGCGACGCACACGCCGGTCTTCCACCAGGTCGAGGGCCTCGCCGTCGACGAGGGCCTGACGATGGCGCACCTGCGGGGCACCCTGGACCACTTCGCCCGCGCGATGTTCGGGCCGGACGCCGTGACCCGCTGGCGGCCCTCGTTCTTCCCGTTCACCGAGCCGTCGGCCGAGTTCGACCTGCGCTGCTTCGTCTGCGCCGGCGCCGACACCGGCTGCCGCACCTGCGGCGGCACCGGCTGGATCGAGTGGGGCGGCTGCGGCATGGTCCACCCGAACGTGCTCTCCGCCTGCGGCGTCGACCCCGAGCGCTACCAGGGCTTCGCCTTCGGCATGGGCCTCGAGCGCACCCTGATGTTCCGGCACGGCATCGAGGACATGCGCGACATGGTCGAGGGCGACGTCCGCTTCAGCCTCCACTACGGAATGGGTCTGTGATGCGAGTTCCGCTTCCCTGGCTCGCGGAGTACGCCGCGCTGCCCGCGGGTGCCACCGGCGAGCAGGTCGCGGCCGACCTCGTGCGGGTCGGCCTCGAGGAGGAGGGCATCCACGGCGGCGGCGTCACCGGCCCGCTCGTCGTCGGCCGCGTCCTCGAGTTCGTCGACGAGCCGCAGAAGAACGGCAAGGTCGTCCGCTGGTGCTCCCTCGACGTCGGCGACCTCAACGTCGAGAACCCGGACGGCACGCGCAGCCCGCGCGGCATCGTCTGCGGCGCGCACAACTTCGTCGTCGGGGACAAGGTCGTCGTCGTCCTGCCCGGCGCCGTGCTGCCCGGCCCGTTCCCGATCGCCGCGCGCAAGACGTACGGCCACGTCTCCGACGGCATGATCTGCTCGGCCCGCGAGCTCGGCCTCGGTGACGACCACGACGGGATCATCCGGCTCGTCGAGTGGGGGCTGGACGACGCCCCCGTCGGTGCCGACGCCATCGCCCTGCTCGGCCTCGGCGAGGAGACCGTCGAGGTCAACGTCACGCCCGACCGCGGCTACGCGCTGAGCGTGCGCGGCGTCGCCCGCGACTACGCGCTGAGCACCGGCGCGGCCTTCACCGACCCGGCCGCGGTCGACGTCCCGAAGCCGACGGACGACGGGTTCGAGGTCCGGCTCGCGGACGACGCCCCGATCCACGGCATTCCCGGGTGCGACCGCTACGTCGCGCGGGTGGTCCGCGGCGTCGACCCGACCCGGCCGTCGCCGGCGTGGATGCAGCGCCGCCTCGAGCAGGCCGGCATGCGCCCGATCTCGCTCGCGGTCGACGTGACGAACTACGTCATGCTCGCCGTCGGCCAGCCGCTGCACGCCTTCGACCTGCACCGGCTCACCGCGCCGATCGTGGTGCGGCGGGCGAGGGCGGGCGAGAAGCTCACGACGCTCGACGACGTCGAGCGCACCCTCGACCCCGAGGACCTGCTCATCACCGACGACGGCGGCGCCCGCGTGCTGGCCCTCGCCGGCGTCATGGGCGGTGCGAGCAGCGAGGTGACGGACGCCACGACCGACGTGCTCGTCGAGGCCGCGCATTTCGACCCGATCACCGTCGCGCGCACGGCGCGCCGGCACAAGCTCTCCACCGAGGCGAGCCGCCGCTTCGAGCGCGGGGTCGACACCGACCTCGCCGACCGGGCCGCGGAGCTCGCCGTCCGGCTCCTCGTCGAGCACGGCGGTGGCGAGGCCGCTGCCGTCACGGACGTCGACGAGCGCGTCCCGGTGCCCGCGATCGAGCTGCCCGTCGGGCTCGCCGAACGGGTCATCGGCGTTCCGCTGACCCGTGAGGACGTCGTCGCGCACCTCGAGCGGATCGACTGCCGGGTCACCCCGGCCGGCGACGCGACGCTCTCGGTCACGCCGCCCTCGTGGCGGCCCGACCTGCGGATCCCCGTCGACCTCGTCGAGGAGGTCGCCCGGCTCGTCGGCTACGACGCCATCCCGTCGGTGCTCCCGGTCGCCCCGGCCGGCCGCGGTCTGAGCCACAGCCAGACCGCGCGCCGCTCGGTGTCCCGGGCGCTCGCCGAGCACGGCATCGTCGAGGTCCTCACCTACCCGTTCGTCGCGCCCGAGGTGCACGACGCCTTCGGCCTCGACGCGGACGACGCCCGCCGCCGGGCGGTCCGGCTCGCGAACCCGCTCTCCGACGAGCAGCCCGAGATGCGGACGTCGCTGCTCGCGACGCTGCTCGACGCACTGCGCCGCAACGTCGGCCGCGGCGCCACCGACGTCGCGCTCTTCGAGACCGGTCTCGTGACCCGGCCGGAGCGGCTCGACGCCGTCGCCCCGCAGCTGCCGGTCGGCGTCCTGCCGGCGGACGGCGACCTCGCGGCGCTGCAGGCCGCGGTGCCGCCGCAGCCGCGCCGGGTCGCGATCGTCATGGCCGGCAACCGGGTGCTGCCCGGCTGGTACGGCCCGGCCCGGCCCGCGGACTGGACCGACGCCCTCGACGCCGCCCTGCTCGTCGGCCGTACCCTCGGCGTCGACGTGACGGTCACCCAGGACGGCGGCCACGCGCCGTGGCACCCCGGCCGGTGCGCCCGCCTCGAGGTCGACGGCACCCTCGTCGGCCACGCGGGCGAGCTGCACCCCAAGGTCGTCTCGGCGCTGTCGCTGCCCGCCCGGACCGTCGCTGCGGAGGTCGACCTCGACGTCCTCGTCGCGGCGTCCGGCGAGCTGCGGCGCGCGGTCCCGGTGCCGACGTTCCCGCTCGCGAAGGAGGACGTCGCGCTCGTCGTCGACGAGGCGGTCCCGTCCGCGGCCGTCGAGGCCGCGCTGCGCGACGGGGGCGGCAGCCTGCTCGAGAGCGTCCGGCTCTTCGACGTCTACACCGGCCCCCAGGTCGGCGAGGGCCGCAAGTCGCTCGCGTTCGCGCTGCGGCTGCGGGCCCCGGACCGCACCCTGACGGCCGCCGAGGCGGCGGCCGTCCGGGACGCGGCGGTCGCCGAGGCCGGCGCACGCACCGGGGCGGTGCTCCGGGGCGCCTGACCCGTCCGGCGTGCCTGCCCGCGCGTCGCGCGCGCGAAAGGGACAGCCGGTACGTATCGTCCGCCGTATGGCGACGCGCGGCGGACCGGTCCGTGGGCCGGTGCGCCGTGCCCGCGGCCGGCGCGGCGTGCCGCTGCCGTACGTCCTGGCGCTGCTCGCCGCGTCGGCGGTGGTCGTCGTCGCCGTGGTCGGTGTGGTCCGGGCCGACGCCGGCCGCCCGGGGCCCGCTGCCGCCCCGTCGACGAGCGCCGTGACGCTCGCGTTCGCGGGGGACGTCCACTTCGAGGGCTCGTCGGCCGCGGCGCTCGACGACGGGCTGGGGGAGGCGGCACGCGTCCTGGCGGACGCCGACCTCGCGGTCGTCAACCTGGAGACGGCGGTGACGGCCGGCGGCGACCGGCAGCCCAAGCAGTACGCCTTCCGCGCGCCGGCCCGGGCGTTCACGGCGCTCGCGGACGCCGGGGTCGACGCCGTGAGCATGGCGAACAACCACGGCATGGACTACGGCCGGGCCGGGCTCGTCGACTCCCTCGCCGCGGCCCGCGCCGCGCAGGTCGCCGTCGTCGGTGCCGGCGCCGACGACGCCGCCGNGGCGAACGCGGCGCCGACGACGCCGCCGCGTTCGCCCCGCTGCGCCGCACCGTCCGCGGCGTGAAGGTGTCGGTCTTCGCCGCCACCGACGTCCTGGACTCCTTCGCGGTCACCTCCTGGCCCGCCGCCCCGCAGCGGCCCGGGCTGGCCTCGGTGAAGGACGCCGGGCTGGCCCGGCTGGCGGACGCCGTCCGGGCCGAGAAGGCCGGCGGCGCGGCCCGCAGGGCCGACGTCGTCGTCGTCATGACGCACTGGGGCGTCGAGCGGCGCACCTGCCCGACGACCCGGCAGGAGGAGGTCGCCCGGGCGCTCGCGGAGGCCGGCGCCGACGCCGTCGTCGGCAGCCACGCGCACGTGCTCCAGCCACAGACGACCGTGGGGCGCACCCTCGTCGCCTACGGGCTGGGCAACTTCGTCTTCTACGCCAAGGGCGGGGCGGCCGTGCAGTCGGGCGTCCTCACCGTGACCGTCACCGGAGCCGGCCTGCGCGGCAGCACCTGGGCGCCCGCCGTCATCCGCGCGGGTCGCCCGGTGCTGCTGACGGGCGCGGAGAGGACCGCGGCCGCGCGGGCACAGGAGGAGCGCGGCGCCGCCTGCTGAGCGGCCCGCCGCGCGGCGTGTCCCGGCGCGGTGCACCAGGTGCCGCGGGGCTGATCCGTACAGTGCGCGCCGTGAGACATGCGACGGCATCCGCACGCCGCCCGGGCCCGACGGTGGTCCGGGCCGCGGGGGCGCTCCTCGTCACGGCCCTCGTCGGCTCGGTGCTCGTCGTGACCGGCCGCGACGCCACCGCGCTCCCGGTCCGCGACCCGAAGCCGGTCGTCCTCGCGTTCGCCGGGGACGTCCACTTCGAGGGGGCCTCCGAGGCGGCCCTGGACGGCAACCTCGGGTCCGCGGCGAAGGTGCTGAAGGCCGCCGACCTCGCGGTCGTCAACCTCGAGACCGCCGTCACGACCCGCGGCACCCCGGAGCCGAAGCAGTACACGTTCCGTGCGCCGCCGAAGGCCTTCGCGGCGCTGCGGACGGCGGGCGTCGACGCCGTGAGCATGGCGAACAACCACGGCATGGACTACGGGCGCGTCGGCCTGCGGGACTCGCTCGCCGCGGCGAAGGCCGCGTCCTTCCCCGTTCTCGGTGCCGGCGCGGACTCGGCGGCGGCCTTCGCACCGCTGCGCCGGACGATCCGAGGCGTGCGGGTCTCCGTCTTCGCCGCGACCGACGTCCTCGACTCGTTCGCCACGACGACGTGGCCCGCGACCGCGTCCCGGGCGGGCCTGGCGACGACGAAGGGCACCGGGCTGGCCCGGCTCGCCCGCGCCGTGCGGGCGGAGAAGGCCGACGGCGTCGAGGTGGTCGTCGTCCTGCTCCACTGGGGCGTCGAGCGCCGCACCTGCCCGACGGCCCGGCAGGCCGACGTCGCCCGCACGCTCGCCTCGGCGGGCGCCGACGCGGTCGTCGGCAGCCACGCCCACGTCCTGCAGCCCCAGACGAAGGTCTCCGGCGCGGTCGTGCACTACGGGATGGGGAACTTCGTCTTCTACGCCCGGCCGGGTGCGGGTGCGCAGACCGGCGTCCTGTCGCTCACCGTGACCGCCCGCGGGGTGAGGAGCACCGCCTGGGACCCGGCGGTCATCGTCTCCGGCCGCCCGAAGCTGCTCACCGGCTCCGCCCGGACGGCGGCGCTCGCCGCCCAGCGCACGCGCGGCGCAGGCTGCTGACGCCGCCGCACCGGGACCGGGACACGTCCCCCACGGGCGCGGCCACCGCGGCGCAGCGGCGCGGCACGGCTGGCAGGCTGGCACCATGACGAGCCCGACCGCCCCGCCGCCCGCCCGTGTCGCTCTCGTGACCGGCGGCAACCGGGGCCTGGGCCGGGCGGTCGCCGAGGGGCTCGCCGCCGACGGCCTGGCCGTCGGGCTGCTCGTCCGCGACGCCGCGCGCGCCGCGCCCGTGGCCGATGCGATCCGGGCCGGAGGCGGCACCGTCGCGGTGGCCGCCGGCGACGTCGCCGTGTACCCCGAGGTGGTCGCGGCCGTCGCCGCGCTCGAGGCCGCGCTCGGGCCCGCGGACCTGCTCGTCAACAACGCCGGCGTCATCGACCCGGTCGAGGTGCCCGTGTGGGAGGCGGACCCGGACGACTGGTGGCGGGTCGTCGAGGTCGACCTGCGCGGCCCCTTCCACTGCGTCCGCGCCGTGGTCCCCGGGATGCTCGCGCGCGGCGGCGGCCGGGTCGTCGACCTCAGCTCGGGAGCCGGTGCCGAGGACCGCGCGATCTACTCCGCCTACTGCGCCGCGAAGGCCGGGCTCATGCGGATCGCGGGCAACCTGCACCTCGCGGGCGCCGACCGGGGTCTGCGGGCCTTCGAGATCTCCCCGGGGACGGTCCGCACCGACATGACCGCCGCCATGGCCCTGCACGCGGACCGCACCGAGTGGACCGAGCCCGCCGACCTCGTCGCGCTCGTCGCCGCCGCGGCCCGCGGCGACCTCGACGCCTGGTCGGGATGCTTCCTGCGGGCCGGGCTGGACACCCCCGGCAGCCTCGCGGCGGCAGCGTCGTCGGACGGCGGCCGTGGCCGCTACGCGCGCACGCTCGGCATCCACGCGTACGGTCCGGGCGACCCGGTCGGCCGCTGACGCCCGGAGCCCTTCGCCGCCGGGCGGCATGCGTGGATCCCGGCGGGACGGCCCCGGATGTGATCGATACCGGCTAGATTGCCCGGTCCCGGGACAGCCAGGGTCCCGGGTGACCGGTGCGTGGCCCCGCGCCGGCCAGGTCATCGGGCTGCCTTGCGAGGAGCACCGTGATCCCGTCGGTGACGACCCTGCGCGCTGCGGCGCGGCCCCGGGCGGGCGGAGCGCCCGCGCTGCTCGCGGCGGCGGCGGGTGTCGGTCCGGCCGTCGTGCTCCTCGCCGGGCTGGGCCCGCTGCGCGTCCGGGTCGTCCTCGCCTGGGTCCTGCTCGTCGCCGTCCACCTCACCCTCGCCGTGCGCGCGTGGCAGGTCGTCCGGACGCCGACGACGGGGCCGGCGACGCGCCGGGTCTGGCGCGGTGCCGCGGTCGCCGGACTCGTCTTCCTCGTCGGGGACGCCGTCCAGCTCGTCGTCGTCGCGACCCGCCCGGAGGTGACGCTCGCCGTCGCCGTGGGCGTCCCGGTGCAGGGGTTGCTCGTGCTCGCCGGGACCGGCGTCGTCATCGTCGTCTTCCTGCTCGAACCGCTGCGGCTGGGCTCGCGACGGGCGGCGGTGCGGTTCTGCCTCGACCTCGTGATCGTCCTGGCCGTGGCGGCGACCTGCGGCACGTACCTCATGGGCGTGACCGTCGGGTCGAGCCGGACGGACACCCTGCTCGCCGTCCTCACCGGGCCGGGTCTGTTCATCGTCGCGACCTTCGCCGTCGCCAAGGTCGCGCTCGGCCAGGTCCGGCCCTTCTCGTTGCCGGCCGGTCTGCTGCTCGTCGCGGCGGCGGGTGCGGAGGCCGTCCTCCAGGCGGTCGGTCCCGGGCTCGTGGCCCACGGCCGGCTGTCCGCGCTGCTCCTGCTGCACGTCGCGGCGAACGGGCTGCTCGCCGCAGCGGCCACCGTCCAGCTCGCGCACGTCCGGACGGGTGCGGGGGACGGGCGGGCCGGTCCGCGCCGGCTGGCGCTGGTGCCCTTCCTGGCCGTCGCGATCTCGAACGCGCTGCTCGTCCGGGCGCTCGCCGTCCGCGGGCTCGACGGGCCGGCGTGGGTCGCCGCGACGGGTGCGGTCTGCGTCACGGCGCTCGTCGTCGCCCGCCAGGTCGTCGTGGTCGTCGAGCTGGACCGGGCGCTGCGCGACCGGGACCGGCTCGCCGGCAGGCTCCGGCACCAGGCGTTCCACGACCCGTTGACCGGCCTGGCGAACCGGGCCCGCTTCGAGGAGGTGCTCGAGGCGGCCATCGGCACCGCGGGCGAGGACGACCGGCTCGTGCTCCTCGTCCTCGACCTCGACGGGTTCAAGCCGGTCAACGACGCCTACGGGCACGCGACGGGGGACCGGGTGCTCGAGGTCGTCGCTCGCCGGCTCGGCGGGTGCGTCCGGGAGGGCGACCTCGTCGCACGGATCGGCGGCGACGAGTTCGCGCTCGTCGTGCACGGCCGTGCGGCGGACGCGGACGTCGTCGCCCGCCGGGTCGTCGACGCCGTCGCCGAGCCGGTGCGCCTCGACGGCCGGTCCGACGACCACGAGCCCGTCTCGGTGCGCGTCGGTGCGAGCGTCGGCGGGGTCGTCGCGGCCGACCCCGCGCGGCTCACCGGGGCGGGGGACCTGCTGCACCGCGCCGACCTGGCCATGTACGAGGCGAAACGCCTCGGGACCGGCCGGTACGTCCTGCGGGACGTCTGACCGGTCGGGGTAGCCTGGTGAGGAGCACGCCGGGCCGGCCGATGCGTGCATGAACATGCGCTCCGATGTATAGTCATGCGTCATGGCGATCCGGGCGGCGGTAGCGGGCGCGAGCGGGTACGCGGGCGGTGAGCTGCTCCGGCTCCTGCTCGGTCACCCCGACATCGAGATCGGCGCCCTGACCGCCGCGTCCAGCGCCGGAAGCCTGCTCGGCGACCACCAGCCGCACCTGCCGCAGCTCACCGACCGGGTCCTCGTGCCGACCGACGCCGAGCACCTCGCGGGTCACGACCTCGTCTTCCTCGCGCTGCCGCACGGTGCCAGCGGCCCCATCGCCGCCGAGCTCCCGCCGGACGTCGTCGTCGTCGACTGCGGCGCGGACCACCGGCTCTCCGACCCCCTCGCGTGGAAGGAGTTCTACGGCAGCGACCACGCCGGCACGTGGCCGTACGGCCTGCCCGAGCTGGTCCGGGCCGACGGCTCGACCCAGCGCGAGACCCTCGCCGGGGCCCGCCGGGTCGCCGTGCCCGGCTGCTACCCGACGGCGGTGAGCCTGGCCCTCGCGCCCGGCTTCGCCGCGGGCCTGCTCGAGCCGGACGTCGTCGTCGTCGCGGCGAGCGGCACCTCGGGTGCCGGCCGGGCCGTCAAGGCGAACCTGCTCGGCAGCGAGGTGATGGGCTCGATGAGCCCGTACGGGGTCGGCGGCGTCCACCGGCACACCCCCGAGATGGAGCAGAACCTCGGCCTCGCCGCCGGGGCGCCGGTCTCCGTCTCGTTCACCCCGACGCTCGCGCCGATGGCCCGCGGCATCATCGCGACCTGCACGGCGCGGCTCGCGGCGGGCGCGCCGTCCGACTCGGCCGCCGTCCGCGCCGCCTGGGTCGAGCAGTACGCCGACGAGCCCTTCGTCCACGTCCTGCCCGAGGGCCGCTGGCCGCGGACGGCCGACACGCTCGGCGCGAACACCGTCCTGCTCCAGGTCGCGGTCGACGCCCGGACGGGCCGGGTCGTCGTCGTGGCCTGCGAGGACAACCTCACCAAGGGCACCGCCGGCGGCGCGATCCAGTCCGCGAACCTCGCCCTCGACCTGCCCGAGGCCCGGGGGCTGCCGGTGAGCGGGCTCGCACCATGAGTACCCTCACTGCACTGCCTCCCGGCGCGGCCCGTCCGGCGGCGGCATCCGGCACGACCTCGCGCGACGACGTGCGAGGCCCTGCAACGCAAGTCCCGGCCGGGGACGTCGGACCGACGTCCCTCGACAACGCCGCGGCGACGGGCCACCCTCGTCCTGCGGCCACGGTGCTCGGAGGAGATCGAGTGCGTCTCGTCGTCAACCCCCAAGCTGTTGCTGTCGTCCGCCTGCCGGCGGGCGCGCCCCACCCCGACTGGGCCGTCGGGCCGCCGCTCGTGAGCATCACCCGGACCGCGGACGAGACGTCCGTCGTGTGCGCGACGTCGTGCGTCCCGGACGACGTCCCGGGCCCGGTCGAGGGCCCGCTCGTCGCCGTCACCGTCGACGAGGTGCTCGAGTTCAGCCAGGTCGGCATCCTCGTCGCGCTGCTCAAGCCGCTCGCGGACGCGGGGATCCCGGTCCTCACCGTCTCGACGTTCGACACCGACTGGGTGCTCCTGCCGGCGGCGAAGGCCGCGGCCGCGGCGTCGGTCTGGCACGCGGCCGGGCACGACGTCGAGGACCGGTCGAACCACCCCGGCGCCCCCGGCGACTCGAGCCACCCGGACCGGGTCCCGGCGGTCGTCGTCCCGGCTGACGAGGCCGCGGGGCTGTCGTGAGCGGTGCGGCAGCGGCCGGCGCCCCCGCGGGGGTGACCGGCCCGGCGGGCTTCCGGGCGGCCGGGGTCACCGCGGGGCTCAAGGCGAGCGGCCGCCCGGACCTCGCCCTCGTCGTCAACGACGGCCCGGCCCGGGCCGCGGCCGGCGTCTTCACGAGCAACCGGGTGCAGGCCGCGCCCGTGGTCTGGAGCCGGCAGGTCCTCGCGGACGGCCGGGTCGACGCCGTCGTCCTCAACTCGGGCGGCGCCAACGCGTGCACCGGCAGCGAGGGCTTCCTCGACACCCACCGGACGGCGGAGCATGTTGCCGGGGTCCTCGGGGTCTCCGCCGGCGACGTCGCCGTCTGCTCGACGGGTCTCATCGGCGAACGGCTGCCGATGGACCGGCTGCTGCCGGGCGTCGACGCGGCCGCGGCGGCGCTGTCGGTGACGGGCGGCCCGGACGCCGCGGTCTCGATCATGACGACCGACACGGTCCCGAAGACGGTCCACGTCGTGCGGGAGGGCTGGAGCGTCGGCGGCATGGCCAAGGGCGCGGGGATGCTCGCGCCCGGGCTGGCGACGATGCTCGTCGTCCTCACGACGGACGCCGTCGCCGACCCGGACGCGCTCGACGCCGTCCTGCGCGCCGCGACCGCCCGTACCTTCGACCGCGTCGACTCCGACGGGTGCATGTCGACGAACGACACCGTGCTGCTCCTGTCGAGCGGCGCGTCCGGGGTCGCGCCGCCCGCCGAGGACCTCGCGGCCGCCGTCGAGGAGGCCTGCGCGGCGCTCGCCCGGATGCTCGTCGGGGACGCCGAGGGCGCGAGCCACGACATCGCCGTCCGGGTCGTCAACGCCGCGACCGAGGCCGAGGCCGTCGAGGTCGCGCGCGCCGTGACCCGCAGCAACCTCTTCAAGGCCGCGGTGTTCGGCAACGACCCGAACTGGGGGCGGGTGCTCTCCGCCGTGGGCACGACGTCCGCGCAGTTCGACCCGCTCGCCCTCGACGTGAGCATCAACGGCGTCCAGGTCTGCCGGGCCTGCGGCGTCGGCGAGGACCGCACGAAGGTCGACATGGCGGCGGCCCGCGAGGTGCACGTCGTCGTCGACCTCCACGCCGGTGCGGCCGAGGCGACGGTCTGGACGAACGACCTCACCCACGACTACGTCCACGAGAACAGCGCCTACTCGACATGACCGACCACACCGCCGCCGTCGCGGCCCTGCCACCGGGTGCCAAGGCGCAGGTCCTCGTCGAGGCGCTGCCCTGGCTGCAGCGGTTCGCGGGCGAGATCGTCGTCGTCAAGTACGGCGGCAACGCCATGGTCGACGAGACGCTCAAGCACGCCTTCGCGCAGGACATGGTCTTCCTGCGGTCTGTCGGGCTCAAACCGGTCGTCGTCCACGGCGGCGGCCCGCAGATCTCCTCGATGCTCGCCCGGCTCGGGATCGCGAGCGAGTTCCGCGGCGGGCTCCGCGTCACGACGCCCGAGGCGATGGACGTCGTCCGGATGGTCCTCGTCGGGCAGGTCGGCCGCGAGCTCGTCGGTCTCGTCAACGCCAACGGCGGTCGCGGTGTCGGGCTGTCGGGCGAGGACGCCGGCCTGTTCCGCGCCGAGCGCCGCGGGGCGGTCGTCGACGGCGAGGTCGTCGACGTCGGGCTCGTCGGGGACGTCGTCGAGGTCGACCCGGCCGCGGTGCTCGACCTCATCGAGGCCGGTCGCGTCCCCGTCGTCTCGACGGTCGCGCCGGACGACGACGGCCAGGTGCTCAACGTCAACGCGGACACCGCGGCCGCGGCTCTCGCCGTGGCACTGGGCGCGGTGAAGCTCGTCGTCCTCACCGACGTCGAGGGCGTCTACGCCGACTGGCCCGACCGGTCCTCGCTGCTGTCGAGCATCACGACGACCGAGCTGGAGAAGCTGCTGCCGTCCCTGGAGTCCGGGATGGTCCCGAAGATGGAGGCCTGCCTGCGCGCGGTGCAGGGCGGCGTCCCCCAGGCCACCGTCATCGACGGGCGCGTCCCGCACAGCGTGCTCCTCGAGGTCTTCACGCCCGAGGGCGTCGGCACGATGGTGCTGCCGGACCCGCGTTCGCCCGACTCCCCAGGAGCCACCTCATGACCGCCGATCTCCAGCAACCCGCCGCGGGCCTGAGCGGCGAGGCGTGGACGCGCCGGTACTCCTCGGCGGTCATGAACACCTTCGGCACGCCCCAGCGCGTCCTCGTCCGCGGCGAGGGCTGCTACGTCTGGGACGCCGACGGCACCCGCTACCTCGACCTGCTCGGCGGCATCGCCGTCAACGTCCTCGGCCACGCGCACCCGTTCCTCACGTCCGCGGTGACCGCGCAGCTGGCCACGCTCGGGCACGTCTCGAACTTCTTCGCGACGGCGCCCCAGGTCGCGCTCGCCGAGCGGATCCTCGAGCTGCTCGACGCACCCGCCGGCTCGCGGGTGTTCTTCACGAACTCCGGCGCCGAGGCGAACGAGGGCGCGTTCAAGCTCGCGCGCCGCACCGGCCGCAGCGGCATGGTCGCCGCCGAGGGCGCGTTCCACGGCCGCACCATGGGCGCCCTCGCGCTGACCCACAAGCCCGCGTACCGCGAGCCGTTCGAACCGCTGCCCGGGGACGTCGTCCACGTGCCGTTCGGGGACGTCGCCGCCCTCGGGTCCGCGGTGGGGCCGCGGACGGCGGCCGTCGTCCTGGAGCCGGTCCAGGGCGAGGCCGGCGTCCGGCCGGCGCCGGCGGGCTACCTCGCGGCGGCCCGCGAGATCACCTCGGCCGCCGGCGCCCTGCTCGTCCTCGACGAGGTGCAGACCGGGGTCGGCCGCACCGGGCGCTGGTTCGCCCACCAGCACCCGCACCTCGGCGCGGACGCCGCCGGCACCGGGCCGGTCGTCGTCCCGGACGTCGTCACCCTCGCCAAGGGCCTCGGCGGCGGCATCCCGGTCGGCGCCGTCGTCGGTCTGGGGGAGCGCGCGGGCAGCCTGCTCGGCCCCGGCCAGCACGGGACAACGTTCGGCGGCAACCCGGTCGCCGCCGCGGCCGCGCTCGCGACCCTGCACGTCATCGAGCGCGACGGCCTGCTCGAGAACGCCCGCACCGTCGGCGCCCGGATCCGTTCCGGCGTCGAGGGTCTCGGGCACCCTCTCGTCACCGGCACCCGCGGAGAGGGCCTGCTCGTCGCCGTCCAGCTCGGGGCACCGGTCGCCGCCGCGACCGCGAACGCGTTGCTGCAGGCCGGGTTCGTCGTCAACGCCGTCGGCCCGGACGCGCTGCGCCTCGCCCCGCCCCTCATCCTCACCGCGGAGCAGGCCGACACGTTCGTCGCCGCCCTGCCCGCCGCCCTCGACGCCGCTGCCGCGGCCCTGTGACGCCCCGCCGGTCCTGACCAGGAGACCCCCATGACGCTGCGCCACTTCCTCCGGGACGACGACCTGTCGCCCTCCGAGCTCCTCGAGGTGCTCGACCTCGCCGACGCGCTGAAGAAGGACCGGTTCGCGGCCCGGCCGCTCGAGGGCCCGCAGGCGGTCGCGGTGATCTTCGACAAGTCCTCGACCCGCACCCGGGTCTCCTTCAGCGTCGGCGTCGCCGAGCTCGGCGGCTACCCGCTCGTCATCGACGCCCAGGGCAGCCAGATGGGCCGCGGCGAGAGCATCGAGGACACCGCACGGGTCCTCGGCCGCCAGGTCTCCGCGGTCGTCTGGCGGACGTTCGGCCAGGACCGCGTCGAGGCGATGGCCGCCGCGGCCGGAGTCCCCGTCGTCAACGCGCTCACCGACGAGTTCCACCCGTGCCAGCTCCTCGCCGACCTGCAGACGGTCCGGGAGCGGCACGGCCGGCTCGCCGGGCTGACCCTGACCTACCTCGGCGACGGCGCGAACAACATGGCGCACTCGTACCTGCTCGCCGGCGCCAACGCCGGGATGCACGTGCGGGTCGGCACCCCAGAGGGCTACCTGCCGGCCCCCGCTGTCGTCGCGGACGCCGCGGTGCGCGCGGAGCAGACCGGCGGCTCGGTCCTCGTGACCCACGACCCGGCCGCGGCCGCGGACGGCGCGGACGTCCTCGCGACGGACACCTGGGTCTCGATGGGCCAGGAGGGCGAGGCCGCCGACCGGTCGGCGCCCTTCGTGCCGTACGCCGTCGACGAGGCGGCGCTCGCCCGCGCGGCCGCCGGGTGCGTCGTCCTGCACTGCCTGCCGGCGTACCGCGGCAAGGAGATCGCCGCATCGGTCATCGACGGACCGGCGTCGGCGGTCTGGGACGAGGCGGAGAACCGGCTCCACGCGCAGAAGGCGCTGCTCGTCTGGCTCCTGGAGAAGTCCCGGGCGGGGCGGTCTCGGTGACCGGCGCCCGGTCCGTGCCCGTCGAGACGCACGCGACGACGAAGACCGCCCGGCACCGGCACATCGTCGCCGTGCTGCGGCGCACGACCGTGCGCTCCCAGGTCGAGCTCGCGGAGCTGCTCGCCGCCGACGGCTTCGTCGTCACCCAGGCGACGCTGTCCCGCGACCTCGTCGAGCTCGGCGCGGTCAAGGTGCGCCACGAGGGCGGTCTCGTCTACGCCGTCCCGGGCGAGGGCGGCGACCGCACCCCGCGCGTGGGGATCGACGCCGAGTGGCTCGACGCGCGGCTCGAGCGGCTCTGCGAGGAGCTGCTCGTCACGGCCGAGGCGTCGGCGAACCTCGTCGTGCTGCGCACCCCGCCGGGCGCCGCGCAGTTCCTCGCCTCGGCGATCGACCAGTCCGTGCTGCCCGCCGTCCTCGGCACGATCGCCGGGGACGACACCGTGCTCGTCGTCACCCGGGAGCCCGCCGGCGGCGCGGACGTCGCCGCCCGGCTGCTCGCCCTCGCGTCGCACGGAGAGGGCCGCGGCTGAGCCGCGTACCGTCGTCCACCGCAGTCCGACACCGTCCGGTCCGCCGGACCCGCACGTCCCGACAGGAGAACGTCCCGTGACCCAGGCACCCGAGCACCCGACGACGCCCGCACCCGGTGCGCCGCTCAAGCTGTGGGGAGGCCGCTTCGCCTCGGGCCCGTCGGCGGCGCTCGAGGCGCTGTCGGCGTCGGTGCACTTCGACTGGGTGCTCGCGCCGTACGACCTCGCCGGCTCCCGGGCCCACGCCCGGGTGCTCGCGGCGGCCGGGCTGCTCGACGACGCGTCGCTGACGGCGATGCTCGCCGGGCTCGACGCGCTCGAGGCGGACGTCGCGAGCGGCGCCTTCGTCGGGACGCCTGCCGACGAGGACGTCCACACCGCGCTCGAGCGCGGCCTCATCGAGCGGGTCGGCCCCGAGGTCGGCGGCCGGCTGCGCGCGGGCCGCTCCCGCAACGACCAGGTCGCCACGCTCTACCGGATGTACCTGCGCGACCGCGCCCGTGACGTCGCGCTCTGCCTGCTCGACCTCGCCGACGTCCTCGTTGCGCGCGCCGCCGAGCACCCCGAGGCGCCGATGCCGGGGCGCACGCACTTCCAGCACGCCCAGCCGGTGCTCCTCGCGCACCACCTCCAGGCGCACGCGCAGGCCATCGCGCGGGACGTCGAGCGGCTCGTCGACTGGGACCGCCGCGCCGACGAGTCGCCGTACGGCTCGGGCGCGCTCGCCGGCTCCTCCCTCGGCCTCGACCCGGCCGCCGTCGCCCGCGAGCTGGGGTTCTCGCGCTCCAGCGAGAACTCCATGGACGGCACGTCGAGCCGGGACGTCGTCGCGGAGGTCGCTTTCGTCCTCGCGATGGCCGCGGTCGACGTCTCCCGGATCGCCGAGGAGGTCGTCGTCTGGACGACCGCCGAGTTCGGGTTCGCGCGCCTCGACGACGCCTACGCGACGGGGTCGTCGATCATGCCGCAGAAGAAGAACCCGGACGTCGCCGAGCTCGCCCGCGGCAAGGCCGGCCGGCTCGTCGGCAACCTCACCGGGTTCCTCACGACCCTCAAGGCGCTGCCGCTGGCGTACAACCGCGACCTCCAGGAGGACAAGGAGCCCGTCATCGACTCGGTGACGCAGATGCTCCTCGTGCTGCCGGCGTTCTCCGGGCTCGTCGCGACGATGCGCTTCGACACCGACCGGATGGCGGCGCTCGCCCCCGCCGGGTTCTCGCTCGCGACCGACGTGGCGGAGTGGCTCGTCCGTCAGGGGGTGCCGTTCCGGGTCGCGCACGAGGTCGCGGGGGAGTGCGTGCAGGTCTGCGAGGGCCGTGGCATCGAGCTCGCCGACCTGTCGGACGCCGACCTCGCGGCGATCAGCCCCCACCTGACGCCCGACGTGCGCGACGTCCTCGACGTGGCCGGCTCGCTGGCCTCCCGCGACGGCATCGGCGGGACGGCACCCGTGCGCGTGGCCGAGCAGCGGCAGCGCCTCCACGACCGGCTGGCGGCGCTGCGGGGCTGGGCGATCAGACCGGTCACCCCCGTGGCGCGGGCGGCCACCAAGGCCGCCCCCTGACCGCTCATGCTCGCGGTGGGTACCGTTCCGCGCCGCTCCGATTCCTGATTCCGGTACCGGGCGCGAGCATCGTCAGTCGGTGACGCGCACCCGCAGCCGGCGGAACCCCTTGCCCTTGTTCTCGATCTTGACGATCTCGAGCCCGCCGATCTGACGCGTCGACGCGACGTGGGTGCCCGCGTCCGCCTGGGTGTCGAGCCCCGCGATGTCGACGACCCGGACGATCTCGAGGTCGTCGGGCAGCAGGTTCGTCGCCGTCCGGATGAGGTCCGGGTAGGTCGAGAAGGCCACGTCGCGGGGGAGGGTCGTCGTCGTGATCGCGCGGTCGGCACCGACCTCGGCGGCGCACGCCGCGGCGACCGCGTCCCGGAAGCCAACGGGCACCTCGGGGAGGTTGAAGTCCATCCGGGCCTCGAGGGGCTCCATGTTCCCACCGGTCACGAGAGCGCCGAAGTCGCGGAACACGACGCCGGAGAGCAGATGCAGGCCGGAGTGGGTGCGCATGAGCGCCGTCCGGCGGTCGTCCTCGACGGCGCCGCGGACGGCGGTGCCGACCGGCGGCAGCGGGTCGCCGTCCGCCGGGAGCAGGGCGAGGTCGTCGCCCTTGCGGACGCCGACGATCCGGGTCTGGACGCCGCCCCACAGCAGCACGCCGTGGTCGGGCGGCTGCCCGCCGCCGCCCGGGTAGAACGCCGACCGGTCGAGGACGACCCCGGTCTCCGCGTCGCTCGCGAGGACGACGGCGTCCCACTCGCGCAGGGTCTGGTCGCCGAGCTCGAGCCGGTGCGTGCGGCCGTGCAGGTCCGCGCTGTTCGCTGCCACGGCCGGTCAGCGTAGGCCCTGTCCTCGTAGGGTGGCCGGGTGGCTCGGCGACGACGGCTCACCCGGCGCGACCTCTCGCCGGTCTCCCTCGACCTGGCCCCGGCGCTGCTCGGCGCGGTGATCGTGCACACGACGCCGCACGGACGGGTCGGCGTCCGGCTCACCGAGGTCGAGGCGTACATGGGCGGCGAGGACCCCGGCTCGCACGCCTTCCGCGGCCGCACCCCGCGGACCGCGGTGATGTTCGGACCGCCCGGCCGGCTCTACGTCTACTTCACGTACGGGATGCACTGGTGCGCGAACGTCGTGTGCGGTCCGGACGGCGAGGCGACCGCCGTCCTGCTGCGCGCCGGCGAGGTCGTCGAAGGGCTGGACCTCGCGCGCTCGCGCCGCCCGTCGGCGCGCAAGGACGTCGACCTCGCGCGCGGCCCGGCCCGGCTGGCGACCGCGCTCGGCATCGCCAAGGCCGAGGACGGCGCGGACCTGTGCGCAGCGGACGGCGCCCTGCGGCTGCATGCGGGGGAGCCGTACGACCCGGCCCTGCTGCGCACCGGCCCGCGGGTCGGCGTCGCCGGGGCGGGCGGCGACGCGGTCGCGTTCCCCTGGCGGTTCTGGCTGGACGGCGAACCGACGGTCTCGGTCTTCCGCCCCGGGGTGACGCGCCGCCGGGGTATCGCGTCGCCTTCGACGGGCGGTGTCTGAGACGCTCTGAGCGACCACCGAGAGGCGCCGGTGCCGCCGGCGTCCGACCGAGAGGACGGCAGAAGCCGTGAGTGACCCCCGGGGCAACGCCCTCGACGAGCTCGCCTGGCGCGGGCTCGTCGCACTGTCCACCGACGAGGAGGCCCTGCGGGCCGCGTTGGCGGCAGGCCCCGTGACCTTCTACTGCGGCTTCGACCCGACGGCACCGAGCCTGCACATGGGCAACCTCGTCCAGCTGCTCACGATGCGCCGGCTGCAGGAGTTCGGGCACCGCCCGCTCGTGCTCGTCGGCGGGGCGACCGGGCTCATCGGCGATCCGAGGATGTCCGGGGAGCGGGTGCTGAACTCCCGCGACACGGTGGCCGGGTGGGTCGAGCGGATCCGCGGGCAGGTGCAGCGCTTCGTGTCGTTCGAGGGGGAGAACGCGGCGCAGGTCGTCAACAACCTCGACTGGACGGCGCCGATGTCGGCGATCGACTTCCTGCGCGACGTCGGCAAGCACTTCAGGGTGAACCGGATGCTCGCCAAGGAGGCCGTCAGCGCCCGGCTCAACTCCGAGTCGGGGATCAGCTTCACCGAGTTCAGCTACCAGATCCTCCAGGGGATGGACTTCCACGAGCTCTGGAAGCGCCACGGCTGCACGCTGCAGACGGGCGGCTCGGACCAGTGGGGCAACCTCACCGCCGGGACGGACCTCGTCCACCGTGCGGAGGGCGTCAGCGTCCACGCGCTCGCGACGCCTCTCGTCACCAAGGCCGACGGCACCAAGTTCGGCAAGACGGAGGGCGGCGCGATCTGGCTCGACGCGGAGATGACGTCGCCGTACGCCTTCTACCAGTTCTGGCTCAACGCCGAGGACGCCAAGGTGGGGGACTACCTGAAGATCTTCACCTTCCGCACGAGGGAGGAGATCGAGGCGCTGGACGAGTCCACCCGGGAGAAGCCTCAGGCCCGGGAGGCGCAGCGCGCCCTCGCGGAGGACGTCACGACCCTCGTCCACGGGGCGGAGGCCACCCGTCGGGTGCAGGAGGCGAGCCAGGCCCTCTTCGGGCGCGGTGACCTGGCCGGCCTGGACGCCGGGACGCTGCGGGACGCGGTCGCCGAGCTGCCGTCCGCCTCGGTACCGGCGGGGGAGCACCCGGTCGTGGACCTGTTCGCGGCCACAGGACTCGTCCAGAGCAAGTCCGCCGCACGGCGGGCGATCGCGGAGGGCGGGGCCTACGTGAACAACACCAAGGTCCTGGGTGAGGACGCGACCGTCGGTGGGGCCGACCTGCTGCACGGGCGCTGGATCCTGCTGCGCCGCGGACGGCGGTCGCTGGCGGCCGTCGAGGTGGGCTGATGCGCTGCCCCGCAGCAGGTTTCGGGCTCGTTGCCGAGTCGTTGCGGGGCGGTTCCAGCGGGTTCGGCCATGCACGGAGCACGGTCGCCGCACCCCGATTTGACTCGCGCTCCGTGCCTGCCTAATGTTTCACCTCGTCGCCCCGACGGGGAGGAACGGACACCGCGAGGTGGACGGTCCCCCGGGGCACCACCCCTCGGAAGAGATCCGGCGCAGGCCGTAAGGTCTGCGCGGCTCCTCCACGGGTGAACCCTCTCTCGAGGTCACACTGGGTAGCCGGATGTGACAGCGGGTACCGGGTAGGCTAGGCTGGAACCAAGCCCCGCGAAAACGACCGAGAGGTCGAAGTACTCGGGTGCGTCTGTTCCTTGAGAACTCAACAGCGTGCTTTGTAGTCGATGCCAAGAACCTCGTCTCGTGGGGTGCTGGCCGGCCGGATGGTTGGTTGGTGTCTTACGGGTCTTGGGATTCCTTTGGTTGATTGCAGATTGAGCTAGATGCTCGTTCTGTGTTTCGGCTGGGATTTTATGTTCGTAGTGTGTCTAGTTGTGTAGGGGTGCTCCTCCTCGTGGGGAGTGTTCTTGCGTATGAGACATCAACGGAGAGTTTGATCCTGGCTCAGGACGAACGCTGGCGGCGTGCTTAACACATGCAAGTCGAACGGTGAAGCCCTTCGGGGTGGATCAGTGGCGAACGGGTGAGTAACACGTGAGCAACCTGCCCCTGACTCTGGGATAACTACCGGAAACGGTGGCTAATACCGGATATGACGCCCTGTCGCATGGTGGGGTGTGGAAAGTTTTTCGGTCAGGGATGGGCTCGCGGCCTATCAGCTTGTTGGTGGGGTGATGGCCTACCAAGGCGACGACGGGTAGCCGGCCTGAGAGGGCGACCGGCCACACTGGGACTGAGACACGGCCCAGACTCCTACGGGAGGCAGCAGTGGGGAATATTGCGCAATGGGCGAAAGCCTGACGCAGCGACGCCGCGTGAGGGATGAAGGCCTTCGGGTTGTAAACCTCTTTCAGCAGGGAAGAAGCGAAAGTGACGGTACCTGCAGAAGAAGCACCGGCTAACTACGTGCCAGCAGCCGCGGTAATACGTAGGGTGCAAGCGTTGTCCGGAATTATTGGGCGTAAAGAGCTCGTAGGCGGTTTGTCGCGTCTGCTGTGAAAACCTGGGGCTTAACCCCGGGCCTGCAGTGGGTACGGGCAGACTAGAGTGCGGTAGGGGAGACTGGAATTCCTGGTGTAGCGGTGAAATGCGCAGATATCAGGAGGAACACCGGTGGCGAAGGCGGGTCTCTGGGCCGTAACTGACGCTGAGGAGCGAAAGCGTGGGGAGCGAACAGGATTAGATACCCTGGTAGTCCACGCCGTAAACGTTGGGCGCTAGGTGTGGGGCTCTTTCCACGAGTTCCGTGCCGCAGCAAACGCATTAAGCGCCCCGCCTGGGGAGTACGGCCGCAAGGCTAAAACTCAAAGGAATTGACGGGGGCCCGCACAAGCGGCGGAGCATGCGGATTAATTCGATGCAACGCGAAGAACCTTACCAAGGCTTGACATGGGCAGTAATCCGGCAGAGATGTCGGGTCCGTAAGGGCTGTTCACAGGTGGTGCATGGTTGTCGTCAGCTCGTGTCGTGAGATGTTGGGTTAAGTCCCGCAACGAGCGCAACCCTCGTTCCATGTTGCCAGCACGTAATGGTGGGGACTCATGGGAGACTGCCGGGGTCAACTCGGAGGAAGGTGGGGATGACGTCAAATCATCATGCCCCTTATGTCTTGGGCTTCACGCATGCTACAATGGCCAGTACAAAGGGCTGCGAGACCGTAAGGTGGAGCGAATCCCAAAAAGCTGGTCTCAGTTCGGATCGGGGTCTGCAACTCGACCCCGTGAAGTCGGAGTCGCTAGTAATCGCAGATCAGCAACGCTGCGGTGAATACGTTCCCGGGCCTTGTACACACCGCCCGTCACGTCACGAAAGTCGGTAACACCCGAAGCCGGTGGCCCAACCCGTAAGGGGGGGAGCCGTCGAAGGTGGGACTGGCGATTGGGACGAAGTCGTAACAAGGTAGCCGTACCGGAAGGTGCGGCTGGATCACCTCCTTTCTAAGGAGCATTCCTACCCAGTGTCCTGCGCTTGCGTGGGGGTTGGGTCAGGGGCCACGACCCGGGCGAGTGTCTCGGGTGTGGTGCTCAAGGGTGGAACATCGACTACGGCCTTCGGGTCCAGCAGGATTGTCTCTAGTACGCCAACGCCTTCGGGGGTTGGAAGGAACGAGTGTCTGCGGGGCGTGGGGGCCATCCGCACGCCGGCTGTCATCTTCGGAGTCTCTTCGGGGGTGGTGACGGTGGTGTGGGGAGCACGCTGTTGGGTCCTGAAGGAACAGACCGGCCCCGCAGGTCCTGCCAGGTTCGCTTGGTGGGGGTTGTGGGGCGGTGTGTTGCTTCGGTCGCGGACCGGCTCCTCAGTCATACCGCGCTCCTTGCCTGTACGGGCTTGTGGGTGTGGGTGCTGGGTGTGGGGGTTGGGGTCGTTGGTTGTTTGAGAACTGCACAGTGGACGCGAGCATCTTTGTATCTGTGGTCAAGTTTGTAAGGGCATACGGTGGATGCCTTGGCACCAGGAGCCGATGAAGGACGTAGGAGCCTGCGATAAGCCTCGAGGAGCTGGCAACCGAGCTGTGATTCGAGGATTTCCGAATGGGGAAACCCCGCCGGGTTCATTCCCGGTGACCCGCGCCTGAATATATAGGGCGTGTGGAGGGAACGTGGGGAAGTGAAACATCTCAGTACCCACAGGAAGAGAAAACAACAGTGATTCCGTGAGTAGTGGCGAGCGAAAGCGGAACAGGCTAAACCGATTGCGTGTTCAAGCCGGCAGGCGTTGCGTGGTCGGGGTCGTGGGACCTTTCTGACAGGTCTGCCGATCTGTCGAGGAGTGAGAAAGTCGCGTCATAGTCGAAGGGTCTTGAATGGCCCGGCATAGAGGGTGGTACCCCCGTAGACGAAATGGCGTGGCCTCCTGAGGGTGTTCCCAAGTAGCACGGGGCCCGAGAAATCCCGTGTGAATCTGCCAGGACCACCTGGTAAGCCTAAATACTCCCTGGTGACCGATAGCGGACAAGTACCGTGAGGGAAAGGTGAAAAGTACCCCGGGAGGGGAGTGAAATAGTACCTGAAACCGTGTGCCTACAATCCGTCGGAGCCTTACGGGGTGACGGCGTGCCTTTTGAAGAATGAGCCTGCGAGTTAGTGGTATGTGGCGAGGTTAACCCGTGTGGGGAAGCCGTAGCGAAAGCGAGTCCGAATAGGGCGTTTGAGTCGCATGCTCTAGACCCGAAGCGGAGTGATCTACCCATGGCCAGGTTGAAGCGCGGGTAAGACCGCGTGGAGGACCGAACCCACCAGGGTTGAAAACCTGGGGGATGAGCTGTGGGTAGGGGTGAAAGGCCAATCAAACTCCGTGATAGCTGGTTCTCCCCGAAATGCATTTAGGTGCAGCGTCACGTGTTTCTTGCCGGAGGTAGAGCTACTGGATGGCCGATGGGCCCTACAAGGTTACTGACGTCAGCCAAACTCCGAATGCCGGTAAGTGAGAGCGTGGCAGTGAGACTGCGGGGGATAAGCTCCGTAGTCGAGAGGGAAACAGCCCAGAACACCAGCTAAGGCCCCCAAGCGTGTGCTAAGTGGGAAAGGATGTGGAGTTGCACAGACAACCAGGAGGTTGGCTTAGAAGCAGCCACCCTTTAAAGAGTGCGTAATAGCTCACTGGTCAAGTGATTCCGCGCCGACAATGTAGCGGGGCTCAAGCACACCGCCGAAGCTGTGTCATTCACGCATGTGCCAGGTCTTCGGATCCAGGCGTGTGGATGGGTAGGGGAGCGTCGTGTGGCGAGTGAAGCGGCGGGGTGACCCAGTCGTGGACGCCACACGAGTGAGAATGCAGGCATGAGTAGCGAAAGACGGGTGAGAAACCCGTCCGCCGAATGACCAAGGGTTCCAGGGCCAGGCTAATCCGCCCTGGGTAAGTCGGGACCTAAGGCGAGGCCGACAGGCGTAGTCGATGGACAACGGGTTGATATTCCCGTACCGGCGAAGAACCGCCCATATCGAACCCGGTGATGCTAACCACCTGAAACCTGAGTTCCCTTCGGGGGGCTTGGGCGGAGCGTGGGATCCGATCCGGTAGTAGGTAAGCGATGGTGTGACGCAGGAAGGTAGCCGCCGCGTGGCGATGGTAGTCCACGTCCAAGGGTGTAGGGCGAGGTGTAGGCAAATCCGCACCTCTCACTTCAATGTGGAGTCTGAGACCTGATGGTGACCGCATCAGCGGGAAGCAGGGTGATCCTATGCTGCCAAGAAAAGCATCTAGCGAGGTTCGAGCCGCCCGTACCCCAAACCGACTCAGGTGGTCAGGTAGAGAATACCAAGGCGATCGAGTGAATCGTGGTTAAGGAACTCGGCAAAATGCCCCCGTAACTTCGGGAGAAGGGGGGCCTGAGGGGTGAAGCCGCTTGCCGGCTAGCTCTTGAGGGCCGCAGAGACCAGGGAGAAGCGACTGTTTACTAAAAACACAGGTCCGTGCTAAGTCGCAAGACGATGTATACGGACTGACGCCTGCCCGGTGCTGGAACGTTAAGGGGACGGGTTAGCCGTAAGGCGAAGCTCAGAACTTAAGCGCCAGTAAACGGCGGTGGTAACTATAACCATCCTAAGGTAGCGAAATTCCTTGTCGGGTAAGTTCCGACCTGCACGAATGGCGTAACGACTTCTCCGCTGTCTCAACCGCGAACTCGGCGAAATTGCACTACGAGTAAAGATGCTCGTTACGCGCAGCAGGACGGAAAGACCCCGGGACCTTTACTACAGCTTGGTATTGGTGTTCGGAACGGCTTGTGTAGGATAGGTGGGAGACTGTGAAGCGGCCACGCCAGTGGTTGTGGAGTCAATCTTGAAATACCACTCTGGTCGTTCTGGATGTCTAACTTCGGTCCGTGATCCGGATCAGGGACAGTGCCTGGTGGGTAGTTTAACTGGGGCGGTTGCCTCCTAAAAGGTAACGGAGGCGCCCAAAGGTTCCCTCAGCCTGGTTGGCAATCAGGTGTCGAGTGTAAGTGCACAAGGGAGCTTGACTGCGAGACAGACATGTCGAGCAGGGACGAAAGTCGGGACTAGTGATCCGGCCGTGGTATGTGGAAACGCGGTCGCTCAACGGATAAAAGGTACCCCGGGGATAACAGGCTGATCTTGCCCAAGAGTCCATATCGACGGCATGGTTTGGCACCTCGATGTCGGCTCGTCGCATCCTGGGGCTGGAGTAGGTCCCAAGGGTTGGGCTGTTCGCCCATTAAAGCGGTACGCGAGCTGGGTTTAGAACGTCGTGAGACAGTTCGGTCCCTATCCGCTGCGCGCGCAGGAGACTTGAGAAGGGCTGTCCCTAGTACGAGAGGACCGGGACGGACGAACCTCTGGTGTGCCAGTTGTCCTGCCAAGGGCACCGCTGGTTAGCTACGTTCGGAAGGGATAACCGCTGAAGGCATCTAAGCGGGAAGCTCGCTTCAAGATGAGGTCTCCATGGACTTAGGTCTGAGAGGCTCCCAGCTAGACCACTGGGTTGATAGGCCGGATGTGGACGCGAGGACGAAAGACTCGTGTAGCTGACCGGTACTAATAAGCCGATAACTTGCCACACCCCACCCATCGGGAAACCGGTGCCGGCGGGGATCTGGTACTCAAGCACTGCTCGCGTCCACTGTGCGGTTCCCGAACCACCAACACCCCCACCCCTCGGGCCAACAGCCCTGAGCATCGGGTGGGGTCGCGTGTTGACAGTTCGACAGAGTTACGGCGGCCATAGCGGCAGGGAAACGCCCGGTCCCATTCCGAACCCGGAAGCTAAGCCTGCCTGCGCCGATGGTACTGCCCGGGGGACCGGGTGGGAGAGTAGGACGCCGCCGGACACCCATTGCCTGATGGCCACCCCACACGGGGTGGCCATCACGCATTTTGGCAACGTCGTCGACGCGTGGGAGGAACGAGGGCGTGGTGAGAGGCGGGCTGCACCACCTCGAGATCTGGGTCGCCGATCTGGACGGCGCCGTGCGGTCCTTCGGCTGGCTGCTCGCGGAGCTTGGCTGGGCGCAGGAGGGCTCGTGGCCGGTGGGACGCTCCTGGCGGTACGGAGAGACGTACCTCGTCCTCGAGGCGGGTCCTGACGTGGCCGATGGTGGCCACGAGCGTCTCCGACCGGGGTTGAACCACCTGGCGTTCCACGCGGGAAGCCGCGACGAGGTCGACCGGCTCGTCGCCGGCTGCGGTGACCACGGGTGGCGGCTCATGTTCCCCGACCGTCATCCCTACGCGGGCGGCCCGCAGCACTACGCCGCATACCTGGAGGACGAGTCCGGCTTCGAGGTCGAGCTCGTGGCGGAGGACCCTGCCGAGCAGCGATGAGGGCACTCCCGGTGCGTCGGAGGCGCGGTCAGACATCCCATGGGTTGGTTGGTCAAGCAGCGACGTGTGCGCGGTGGTGCCAGG
>NZ_MWLL01000243.1 GCF_002198675.1 Kineosporia sp. R_H_3
CGAGGCGCGAGCGCGACGACCCCTGAGACGTCCAGCTCGCCGAGCCCGGCGTACGACAGGGACGACGTGAGCCGTCCGGAGCGCACCGCCTGGGCCGCGACAGGGTCGGCGAGCGCCGCCCGCAACGTCTCGGCGACCTCCTCCTCGATGCCTGCGCTGACCGGGTGCCCGACCTCCCGGGCGAGCCTGCGCCCCTCCCGGGCCATCGCCGAGACGACCTGGGCCCGCTGCTTGCCGAGCTCCTTGAGCTGGTCCCCGGCGAGCGCCGCCTGGGCGGTCCGCAGCGACTCCCCGAGGTCGAGGAGGGCGACGACCTGGTCGCCGGCCCGGCGGACGAGCAGGTTGACCACCCAGGCCGCGGCGGACGGCTTGCGCAGACCGGAGATGTCCTTGGCGAGCGCACGGTCGCCGGCTCCGCGGGCCTGCCGCACCCGCTCGTCCCGGGCCCCGATGAACTCGTCGGGCAGCAGGGCGTAGAGCTCGTCGGCGAGGTCCTCGAGGTCGGGCAGCCCGCCCGTGCCGTCGTCCGCGCCGTCGTCCGTGCCGTGGTCCATGCGCCCAGCATCGCGCGCCGTCCGCACCGCCGTCCCGCCGACCCGCCCCGCACGCGGGTGATCGCCGGTCCTCGTCCGCCACCGCCGCGTACACGGTGCTCCGGGACGAGAACCGGCGATCGCCGGCGGGGTCAGGAGGTCGTCGTGGCTCCCGTGAGGTCGTAGAGCGTCACACCGTCGACCGTCTGCGCCGTGAAGTTCTCCGAGACCCAGGTCGCGATCTCGGACGACGCGGAGCTGCCGCCGTTCTGCCGACCGCCGAGCGAGCCACCGATGAAGTAGTGGATCCTCCCGGCCGCGACGTACTCCTGGAACTCGGCGAGCGTCGGCGAGGGGTCGCTGCCGTTGAAGCCGCCGATCGCCATGACCGGCTCCTGCGTGGCGAGCTGGTAGCCCGAGGCGTTCTGCGAGCCGACGGCCGCGGCCACCCAGGTGTAGCTGCCGGCGTCCGCCTCGAGCAGCGCCTGCAGCTCGGCGCTCGGGGTCGTCGCGTTCAGCAGACCGCCCATGCCACCGCCCGCACCGCCACCGTCGGCGCCGGCCGGACGCTGCGGCACGGTCCCGGCCCGGCCGTTCTGCGTGCCCGTCGTGCCGTTCTGCTGCATGCCCGGGGGCATCCCGCCCCCGCCGCCGGGCCCGCCGCCCATGCCGCGCGCACCCGCCACGGTCGGGCCGGCGGTGACGATCGACCCGGTGTGCGCCTGCGACGCGGTCTGCACCGAGTAGGCCGCCGGGCCCGCGAGGGCCGCGACGAGCCCGAGGCCGGCGGCGCCGAGCAGCGCCTTCTCCCCCAGCCGGACGCCGAGCGCCCCGGCCGCGAGCAGCACCGCAGCGACCAGGCCCGCGGCGACGACCGCGACCCGCAGCCACGGCACGAAGTCGCTGCTGCGCGACAGCAGCACGTAGGACCACACGGACGACGCCGCGACGGTGCCGGCCGACGCCAGCGCACCGAACGCCGTCCGGCGGACCTTCCAGAGCACCGCGGCACCCATGCCGACGAGCGCGCCGACGGCGGGCGCGAGAGCCACGGTGTAGTAGGCGTGGAAGATCCCGTTCATGTAGCTGAAGATCAGCCCGGTGACGAGGAGCCAGCCGCCCCAGAGCAGGAACGCCGCCCGCGTGCGGTCGGTGCGCGGCATCCGCCGGGTGAGCCAGAGCCCGGCGGCGAGGAGCAGGAGCGCCGCCGGGATCAGCCACGAGGCCTGCCCGCCGTTCTCCGCGTCGAAGAGCCGCGTGATCCCGGTGGTTCCCCACATCCCGTTGTTGCCGCCGCCGACGCTGCCGGTCTCGTCACCGGTGAGCCGGCCCAGGCCGTTGTAGCCGAGCGTCAGCTCGAGGATCGAGTTCGTCTGCGAGCCACCGATGTAGGGACGCATCGATGCGGGCACGAGCTCGACGATCGCGATCCACCACCCGGCGGCACCGACGAGCGCGGCGCCCGCGAGCAGCGTCTGCACGATGCGGCGGCGCAGCGTCGTCGGGGCGGTGACGACGTAGACCAGCGCGAGCACGGGCACGACGAGCAGCGCCTGGAGCATCTTCGTGAGGAAGCCGAGGCCGACGAGCGCGCCCGCGAGCACGAGCCAGCGGGTGCCGGCCCGGGTCGCGGCGACCTCGAGCGCGCGGACCGTGGCGTACACCGCCGCGACGAGGAACAGCACGAGGAGCGCGTCCGGGTTGTTGAAGCGGAACATGAGCGTCGCGACCGGGGTGAGGGCGAGGGTGGCGCCTGCGACGAGGCCGGCGGCCGGGGTGAACCAGCGCCGGACGATGGCGTGGAGCAGGGCCACCGCGGCGACGCCCTCGAGCGCCTGCGGCGCGAGGATGCTCCACGAGCTGAGCCCGAACACCTTGACCGACAGGGCCATCACCCACAGCGAGGCCGGGGTCTTGTCGACGGTGATGGAGCTCGCGGCGTCCGAGGAGCCGTAGAAGAAGGCCTTCCAGCTCTCGGACCCGGCCTGGACGGCGGCCGAGTAGAACGCGTTCGCCCACCCGGACTCCGACAGGCCCCACAGGTAGAGGACGGCGGTCGCGGCGAGCAGGGCGATCAGCGCGGGTCGGGCCCAGGCGGGGTCGTCGGGGCGACCCCGCACGAGGCGGCGGGCGAGGGACTCGGCAGGCGCGGCGGGGCCCGGGGCTGCGGGCCCGGGCGTCGCGGCGCGGTCGGCGGTGAGGGTCATGGGTCCACCGTCGGGGTCCGGGCTGCCCGCACCGTAGGCGCCGCCTGGGTGCCCGCTGTGAGCCCTCGACCCCTTGCGGCACAACCGGACCGCACCTGCAGGTGACGTGGAGGTCCTTCCTGGCGGACGCACAGGTGGGTCAGGCGTTCCCTCCAGTTCCGGCGGTCACGGTGTGGTCGTGCCCCTCCCGACCGATGCCTGCTCGATGCCCCGCTCGATGCCCCGCCCGCTGCCCAGCCCGATGCCCCTCCGGAG
>NZ_MWLL01000244.1 GCF_002198675.1 Kineosporia sp. R_H_3
CGACCGACCCGGCCCCGGACCCGACCGGCAGCCGGCCCGCGGGCGACCCCGCCCCGTCGGGGGGCGTCGTCCTCCCGGACGTCGGCGTCGAGGTGCCGCTCCCGCTGCCCTGACGAACCCCCGGCCGTCGTCGGGCCGGTCGGTGTCGTCGGGCCGGTCAGTGCGGTGACCCGCCCGAGTACACCCGGCCGAGCATCGCGACCCACTGGTGCACGGCGTCCTCGTTGGGCGCCAGCGCACCGGGCCGGAAGTGCGGCGACGCGAGCCCGCGCTGGACGGACTCGCACGCGGCCCAGTCCTCGCGGTTGGTGATGTCCCAGAAGTCCATGGCGTAGCGCGGGTCGAAGCCCGGCCGGGAGAACGCCTCCTCGGGGAACAGCCACGAGCACTCGACCCACGTCCGGTCCGGGGCGAGGGCCACCATGCGGTGCGTCATGACGTAGTCGGGGTGCAGCGACACGAGGATGTTCGGGAAGAGCCCGAGGTAGAGCACCTTGCGCGGGTCGACGCCCTCGATCGGCGTCCCCAGGCTCCTGCCGTCCAGCGACATGGTGTCCGCGAAGTCCTTGAGGTCCATGCTGCCGCCGACCCACGCCCCGGGGAGGTCCCAGTTGTCGCCGGAGTCCGGCGGCGCCACCGCGCACAGCTCGGGGTGGATCGAGGGGCAGTGGTAGCACTCGTGGTAGTTCTCGCAGATCACCTTGTAGTTCGCGGCGAGCACGTACTCGTGCCGCCCGCCCAGGCGCAGGGACTCGGGGCGGTACGGCGCGACGAGGTCCTCGAGGCCGCCGAGGTAGGTGGCGAGCGGGGCCGCGGTCCCGGTCGCGTTGACCATGACCCAGCCGTGCCAGAGCTCCAGCGGCACGGGCAGCAGCGGGTTGTCGGCGCGGTCGAAGCCCGGGGCGTCCTTCATCCCCGGCGCGGCGACGAGACGGCCGTCGAGGCCGTAGCTCCACAGGTGGTACGGGCAGGTCAGGGACCTGGCGGACGCCGTGCAGCCGTCGGCGAGCAGCTCGTGACCGCGGTGCCGGCAGGTGTTCGCGAAGGCCTTCAGCGCGCCGTCGACCCGGGTGAGCAGCACGGGGACGTCGCCGACCGTCACGGCCTGCTGCGTCGTCCCCGCGGGGACGACCTCGTCCTCGCGGCCGAGGCAGACCCAGCCGGCGGCGAAGGCGTGCCGCTTCTCCCAGTCGAAGACCCGCTGGTCGGTGTACGCCTCGGCGGGCAGCATCGTCGAGCGGCCGAAGGGCTGCAGCGACCGGGCGAGGGCCGCGGGGTCGATCGGCGCCGGCGGGACGGCCGAGGCGGCCGAGGTCGGCCGGGGCGCCGGGGTCGTGGTCGTCACGAGGTCCTCCCTGGGGGTGGGGTGTGCCGGGTCAAGATCACGTCGCGGTCCTGTGCGCACGGGCCGGGCGCCGCTAGCCTCGGCGGGTGGGCAGACGACGGGCGGACGTGCGGCGCGAGGAGATCCTGCGCGCCGCGGCGGTCGTGGTGTCGCGCAACGGGTTCGCCCGTACCCGGGCCGCGGACGTCGCCGCCGAGCTGGGGGTCAGCACGGCGCTGGTCTTCTACCACTTCGAGACCAAGGAGCGGCTGCTGTCGGAGGCCTTCGCGTTCGCGGCGGCCGCCGACCTGGACCGGCTCGGCCGCGCCGTCCAGGCCCGCGGCACGTGCACCCAGCGGCTGCGGGCCGTGCTGCGGCTCTACGCGCCCGCCGGTGAGGCGCCGGGCTGGACCCTCGACATCGACGCCTGGTCGGAGGCGCTGCGGACGCCGGAGATCCGGGCCGCCTCGCAGGAGGTCGACCGGCGGTGGCGGGCGGCGATCGAGCAGGTCGTCCGGGACGGCGTCGAGGCGGGCGAGTTCCGCTGCGAGGACCCGGCCGCCTCCGCGCTGCGGATCGCCGCGATGCTCGACGGGCTCGCGGTCGCGACCCAGGTGCGGGTCAGCGTGCGCCGTGCGCAGGCGGCGCGCTGGGCGGCCGAGAGCGCGGCCCGCGAGGTCGGCCTGCCGCCGGACGTGCTCCTGCTGCGCGGCGGGCGCCGCCCGGTCGGTTAGCCGCATCCTCAGACCAGCCAGGTCAGCGGCGCGTCCGGGTCGGTGAGCGCGCGCCTGGTGAGGCTGAACGCCGACAGGTCGGTCGACGACGTCCCCGTCGTCGCGAGGTCGGCGAGGACCCGGCCGAACCACGGCGCGAACTTGAAGCCGTGCGCCGAGCCGAGACCGACGACGACGTTCTCGTGGCCGGGCAGCCGGTCGAGGACGAAGTCCCGGTCCGGGGTGAGGGTGTACAGGCACGTCGTCACGGTCCGGACGTCGAGCGCCCCGGGTACGAGGACGCGCATGAACGCGCGGGTGCGGCGCAGCGCGTCCTCGTCCGTCTCGTAGGTCCGGTTCTCGGGGTCGACCGGCTGCCCGCCGCAGTCCTGGCCGACCTTGACGCTCGCCTGGAAGTACGTGGGGAAGCCGTAGAACGACGGGTCGTCCATCCAGATCCACACCGGGAAGGCGCCCTGGGCGTGCCGGCCGCCGCGGCCCTGCTCGTCGGCGTCCGGCACCGTGAAGTGGACGACCTGCTCCTTCGTCACGGTGAGGGGCACGCTCGCGTCGACCGAGGCGAGGACGTCGTTCGTCCACGCGTCCGCGGTGACGACGACGGTGCGGGCGAAGTGCCGGGTGCCCTCCGCCGTCCGGATCGCGACGCCGTCCCCGAGGTCGACGAGCTCGACGACCTGGTGCTCGTCCCGCAGGTCGGCGCCGAACCGCCGGGCCTGCTCCTGCATGACCCGGGTGCCGCGGCCCGCCGGGACGATCCCGGTGAGCTCCTGGTGGAGCACGGTCGTGCCCTCGGGCACGGCGAGCCCGGGCCAGCGCCCGCGCGCGGTGGTCGCCGTGAGCACCTGGTAGGGCACGCCCATGACCGCCATCGAGTTGACGTAGTCCTCGATGTCGATGGCCGCCGCGGGCGGGAACAGGTCGACGCCGCCGGTGCGCAGGACGAGCTGCTCGGCGCTGTCGGACTCCAGGGCGGCCCAGTCCTGGTAGGCCTCGATGGCCGCGGAGACGTAGTTCGGTGTGTGGTAGCTCAGCCGGATGATCCGGGTGTCGCCGTGCGAGGCGCCCTTGACGTGCCCGAACGAGAACCGCTCCAGCCCGAGCACGGACCTCCCGCGGCGGGCCAGCTGCCAGGCGGTCGCGCTGCCGAGCGCCCCGAGCCCGACGACGGCGACGTCGTAGGGCTCCCCGACGCCGGTCATCGGCCGCTCACCCGGCCCGGTCGTCGTCGGCCGCTGCCGGCGCGCCCGGTGGCCGGTGCGCGGCGAGGCGGGGCAGCAGCCACCGCCGGATGTCGAGGCTGTCGTCCTCCATGGGTCCGTACCAGCCCTTCTCGTAGAACGACGAGCTCATCCCCGACTGCACGCTCGCGCACACCTCCCAGTCCTGCCGGTTCACCAGGTCCCAGAACCCGGCGCAGTCCTCGACGTCGAGGTGCGCCTCCTCGGGGGCGACCAGCACGTCGAACGTGACGCGGGTCCGCGCGACGCCGACCGCCTCCAGGAGGAAGGATGCCGCGTGCTCGGCCGAGAGCGACAGCATGAGGTTCGGGTAGACGAGCTCGCCCTTGTGCCGGACGCGTTCGTCGGCGTCGAGGTCGGGGAACGGCGAGCGCGGCGAGCCGCCGGAGAACGAGAACGTCCAGGCGCCGTCCCGGTGCGGGATGCCGGCCTCCCAGTCGAGCGGGCCGCCGTCCGGGGCGAGCCCGCCGTGCCCGAACGCGGGGACGAGCCGGGTCAGCTCGGGGTGCACGCCCGCGCAGTGGAGGCACTCGTTGTAGTTCTCGGCGATCACCTTCCAGTTCGCGTCGACCTCGTAGACCGCCCGGTGGGCGCTGACGAGCCGGTCGAGCGGGTAGCGGGCGGTGCGGTCGACGACGGGGCCGAGGCTCTCGGCGAGCGACGGGCCGGACGGCGCCCCGCCGGGCAGCAGACGGACGAAGACGAACCCGCCCCAGGTGTCCGCCTCGACCGGGGCCAGCGCGAACCGGTCGGGGTCGAACCCGTCGACGCCGTCGAAGTGCGGTGCACGGAGCAGTCCGCCGTCGAGGCCGTACGTCCACGAGTGGTACCGGCAGCGCAGCGCCTTCGCACCGCACGGCGCGGGCGGGTCGCCGTCGGCGTGCGGGACGACGCGCGCGCCGCGGTGCCGGCACACGTTCGCGTGCGCGTGCAGGGTGCCCGCGGCGTCCGTCGTGAGGAGCAGGCTCTCGCCGTGCACCTCGACGACGGCGAGCCGCTCTGCCGCGTCGAGGCCCAGCCCGGCGAGCCGGCCGACGCACGTCCACTCCCGGCGCAGGACGGCGTCACGCTCGTGCCGCCACAGCCCTTCGTCGACGTAGTGCCCGCGCGGCAGCGCCGCCTGCATGCCCGTCACCGCCGGCTCCCCGCGGCCCGCTCGCTCAGGCCCGGCCGGCGAGTCGGCGGACCCGGCCGCGCAGGCGCTCGGAGCGGCGGTCGGCGAGCACCTGCCGGACGACGTTGCGCCCGGGGATGCCCGTGACGCCGCCGCCTCCGTGGGTCGCCGAGCCGGCCTGGTAGAGCCCGGCCACGGGCGTCCTGAGGTCGGCGAACCCGGCCGCGGGGCGGGCGTGGAACATCTGCCCGAGCGTCAGCTCGCCGTGGAAGATGTTGCCGCCCACGAGGTGGTACTTCGTCTCCATCTCGTGCGGGCCGATGACCTGCCGGCCGACGACCGAGCCGGCGAAGCCCGGTGCGACGGCGTCCATCCGCGCGACGAGCCGGTCGGCGTAGGACTCCAGCTCGTCCTGGTGCGGCTCGGTGCTCCAGGTGTGCGGCACCCACTGCGTGAACATCGACACGACGTGGTGCCCCGGCGGGGCGAGCGAGTCGTCGAAGACGGACGGGATGCAGACGTCGGCGAAGGGCAGCGTCGAGGGCCCGCCGGCGACGGCCTCCTGGTAGGCGTTCTCGAGGTCGTCGACGCTCTCGGCGAGGACGATCGTGCCGCCGTGGACCTGCGGGTCGAACTCCGGGTGCGAGGTGAAGGTCGGCAGCCGGTCCACCGCGACGTTGACCTTGACCGTGCCGCTGCGGGTCTTCCAGCGCTCGATGTCGGTGACGAAGTCCGCGGGCAGGTCGCGGCGGTCGAGCAGCCGCAGGAAGGAGATCTGCGGGTGCGCGGTCGTGATGACGGTGCCCGCGCGGACCGTCGTGCCGTCCTCGAGGGTGACGCCCGTCGTCCGGCCGTCGTGGACGTCGATCCGGGCCACCGGGGCGGACGTGCGGACCGTCGCACCGAGCGCCCGGGCCGCGGCGGCGAGCGCCCGGGTCACCCCGCCCATGCCCCCGCGGGGGAAGCCCCAGGCGCCGGTCTGGCCGTCGCCGAGGTCGCCGACGTGGTGGTGCAGGGTCACGTACGCGGTGCCCGCCGAGCGCGGCCCGGCCCACGAGCCGATGCAGCCGGAGACCGACAGGACGCCCTTGAGCGCGTCGGACGTGAACCGGTCCTCGAGCAGGTCGGCGACCGAGGCGGAGAAGAGCCGGGCGATGTCGACGGCGCCGCGGGTGTCGACGTCCTTGAGCCGGCGCAGCAAGAGGGCCTGCCGGGCGAGGTCGGCCGGCCGGCGCGAGCCGAGCGCGGGCGGGATGTCGGCGAGCATCGGGCCGAGGATCTTCCCGAGCCGGCCCATCTCCTCCTCCCACGCCTCGTAGGCGTCGGCGTCCTTCGAGGAGAACTTCGAGATCTCGGCGTGCCGGGCCCGCGGGTCGCTCGGCAGCCGCAGGTGGGTGCCGTCCCGGCGCGGGGCGAAGTACGGGCCCTGCGGGTACACGTGGTAGCCGTGGGCCGCGAGGTCGAGGGCCTTGACGATGGACGGCGGCAGCAGGGAGACGACGTAGGACAGCGAGGTCACGGTGTAGTCGGGGCCGAACGGGTGCTCGCTCACGGCCGCGCCGCCGACGACCTCGCGGGCCTCGCAGACCAGGACGGACAGCCCTTCGCGGGCGAGCAGCCCCGCGGCGACGAGGCCGTTGTGGCCTGCGCCGACGATGACGACGTCGTACCCGTCCCGAGGCTCCATGACCGGAGTTTACTGACTCGCGAATCAGCAGACCAGGCTTGACAGGGACTGCCGGACCTGGTGGGGCCCGTTGTGCCGCAGGAGAATGGAGGCGGAGCGGGGCGTCGGGGATGCACCGCGAAGCCGGTGCGCGCACTCCGCCCAGGGGAGGGGAGTGCAGTGCGCGAGGCTCTCACCGCACGCAGGACCGCAGGCCGCTCGTGGTTGCGGCGCAGGACGCTCGTCGGGCTGGCCGTGGTCGCCTGCGCGGTGCCGGCCGGGCTCGCCGCCGCGACCGCCACCGCGTCGCCGGCGCAGGCCGCCACGACACCGGTGCTCGTGGACGTCCGGGCGGCCCACCACCCCGGCTACGACCGGGTGGTGTTCGAGTACACCGGCAAGGGGCCGACGGCGTACACGGCGAAGTACGTGACGACGCTGGTCGCCGACGGGTCCGGGCAGAAGGTCCCCGTGGCCGGCCGGGCGATCCTGTCCGTCGTCATGCGTGACGTGGACGCCCACACCGTGGCCGGCAAGGTCCCGACGCCGGTGCGGCAGGCGTTCGCGCTGAAGAACGTCACCTCGACCGTCCGGTCGGGCGACTTCGAGGCCGTCGTCTCGTACGGCATCGGGCTGCAGAAGAAGACGGCGTTCCACACCCACCGGCTGAGCAGCCCGGCCCGGGTGGTCGTCGACATCACGACGCCGTTCACCACGGTGAACCGCAGGGTCTGGTTCGCAGACTCCGACAAGGTCGCGGCGAACTCCACGAACCCGATCACGTCGGTGTGGCGCCAGGTGCTGCCCATGACCCCGGCGACCGGTGTCATGGACCGCATCTACGCCGGCCCGACGAAGGCCGAGAAGGCGGACGGGCTGTTCCTCACCACGTCGCGCACGACCGGCTGGACGAACCTGCGGATCTCCTCGGACGGGATCGCCCGGGTGCAGCTCACCGGCCCGTGCGGTGACGGCTCGGCGGTGGTCACCGTCGCCTCCGAGATCTTCCCGTCGCTGCGCCAGTTCTCGACCGTCGACCACGTGAAGGTCTACGGCCCGGACGGCACCACCGAGTACCCGACCGGGCACCGCGACTCGATCCCGGAGTGCCTCGAGCCGTAGCCGCGGTCCTACCCCGGCGGCCGGGTGCAACCTCAGGACGCCGGCCCGCGTCGACCTACGCGGACCGGCGTCCGCGCCGTCCGTCCCGTCACGAGGAGCCGTCGCATGAGACCCGAGGACTACGTGCCCCCGCAGGCCGCCGCCCGCCGGGGCCACGAGGCCGCGGCGCCCCCGCCGACGAGGTGGCAGCGCGTGCAGGGCCCGCTGGTCATGACCGGCGTGGTCGCCGCGGCCGTCGCCTGGACCGTCGTCACGTACACCTACGGCCGCCGGGAGACCTCGCTCTACGCCGGGCTGCTCCTCGGGATCGGCCTGGCGGCGCTGCTGCGACCGACGTGGGGGATGTACTTCGGCAGTCGGTGGCAGTACGCGCAGGAGCCGGTGCCGTCCCGGGCGGCGATCGTCATGACCCGCTTCTCCGGCGTCGTCATGTGCGCGGCGGCGGTCGCGCTCTCGCTGTGACCGGACCTGGACGGCACCGTGCCGCGGCACGGTGCCGTCCCGCTGACGCGGCGCCGTTCAGCTGACGCGGCGCCGTTCAGCTGACGCGGCGCCGTTCAGCTGACGTCGATCCGGCCCTTCTTCAGGGTCAGGGTGTCCGCCTTGATGTACGCGACCTGCGACGTGACGCCGGTGAAGATGATGAACGGGAACGTGAGCGGTGGCGGCGAGTCCGGCGACAGGTTCAGCGGCAGCAGCCCGAAGGCCTTGCCGGACTGCTTGAGCACGTAGAGCTCGACGTTGCCCCGGAGCACGACGTCGGTGCCCGCGGTGATCCTCATCGTCGCGCCGTTGGCGGTCACGGTCTCCTTGATGCCCTCGATCGTCACGCTGTCCGCGGTGAACTTGAGCACCCGGAACGTCGAGCCGTCGATCTTGGTCAGCGTCGTGACGCCGTCGTAGGAGAACCCGGTGAGGGTCTGCGACGACGCGTCGATGCCTGTCGGGACCCCGGTGACGACGAGCCCGCCCGCCGCGGCGGCCCTGGGCTGGGCCACCGGGTCACCGGCGGCGGCCGCGGCCGCCTGCGCCTGCTGGCACGCCTTCATCGCGTCGGCGGCCTGCTGCGCCGAGTCGGTGCCTAGGCCGACCGCGCGGCTCGGACCCTGCTGGGGGTCGCAGGCCGCGTCGACGGCGGCGGCGGAGCCGTCGGCGGGCGGGTCCGCGGGGTCCGTCGGCGTCGCGGGGTCACCCGGCGCGGCCGGGTCGCCCGGCTTCGGGTCCGCGGGCTTCGGGTCCGCGGGCTTCGGGTCCGCCGGCTTCGACGGGTCGGTCGGCTGCGTGGTGCTCGGCGCGGGCGTCGGGGTCGGGGACGGCGCGGGGGCCGGGCACAGCCAGGGGAAGAGGTCGCAGAACGCGCTCGCGCGCGGGGCCGAGGCGGTGGGCGCCGAGGCCTGCGCGGGGGCCGCGAGCGCCGTCGTCAGCGCGACACCGAGGACGACCGCCGTGAGCCGGGTCGCACGTGCCCCGCGCGTCACCGGACGACCGACGAGCGGGAGTCCGCCCGGAAGGAGTGGCCGGCGCTCGCGCCGGGAACCGTGCTGCCGGTGCTGCCGGTGCTGCCCGGGGCCGGGCCTTCGGGGGCGACCGGCGGCGGCGGGCTCGACGGCAGGATCGTCAGGCCGGGGGCCATCCCGGTCCCGCGCGGCGGCGTCCGCGGCGCCGCGGGGGCGTCGTCCGTGGGCCCCGCGGGTGCGGCTGCGGCGTCGTCCGCGGTGGCCGCGTCCTGGGTCCCGTCAGGTGCGTCGGCCGCGGCATCGGCCGGGGCGTCGCCCGCGGCGTCGGCCCCGGCGGCCGTCGCGTCCTGCTCGTCGTCCGCCCGGTTCACGAGCACCGTGACCGGCGCGGTGACGCCGTCCGGCGGGGTGGGCCGGCTCCAGCGCCGGACGAAGGGCTTCCAGGCGATCATGCTCGCCCCGCCGTGCAGGCCCATGAGGGTGCCGACGATGAACCCGCCGAGGTTCGTCAGGAGGATCGCGGCGAGCGCCAGGACGATGACGATGCCGCCGGTGACGACCCGCAGCTGCGGCTGCGACCAGGCGACGAGCGTCAGGAGGATGTAGACCAGGCAGATGACGATCGCCGAGATGCCGGCGACGCCCTGGATGACGACGACGCCGATCGGGGCGGCGGTCAGGCCCCAGAGGTAGACGCCGGCGACGATCGTCCAGACGCCGCCCCAGAAGGGGCGGGTCCCGCGCCACTGCGCGAAGCGCTCGCGGCGGCTGCGCCAGGTGACGGGCTCGCGCGGCGGAGGGGTGTAGACGGGCAGGGACATGCTCGGTCCGGGCCTTTCGGTGACCGGCGACACGGACGTCGCCCAAGGACTAAGGCTCGTGCACGGGCGGTCGCGCCGTGAAGCGCGTTCACACGCCCGGGTGAGCGGTGCACGGGCGGGTTGCCCGGCGTCTGGGAGGACGCCGGCCGGGCCCGGCCCGCGCACCGTTCACACCGATCGGGTCAGAAGCACTCGTCCTTGCCGAACGAGACGTCGATCGACAGGCCCTGGAGGGCGAACGAGCCGGCCGTGGTCGCCCACGTGCGCTGCTTGAGGTTGTCGATGTGGATCTTCGCGGCCTGCTGGCCCCAGCCGCCCTGCGGGCCCTTGGCGGCGCCCTTCATCGTCGAGGCGTCGATGCCGCTCTCGTAGTCCGTGAAGACGATGTCGCCGGAGAGCTGGTCGAAGTCGGCGACGAGGTTCGTCGCCTTGACCGGCTCCTTCGCGCCCGCGGTGAGCCGCATGGTCACGTCGCCGAACGGCGTCTCGGAGACGACCGACTGGCAGATGTTCTTGAGGAACGCCTCCTCGAAGCCCGACGGCGTGACCGGGTGGTCCGAGCCGTCGGCCGAGGAGTCGACCGAGGTGTACGACGTGAAGCCCGTGCCGTCGAGAGCGTCGGCCGACAGCTTGAACGAGTTGCCCGACACGGCGAAGGAGGCGGCGAGCGCACCCTGCCCCGTGAGCGCGACGACACCGCCGGCGAGCACGAGGCTCGGGGCCAGGATCATCGCGTAACGCCGCCAGGCGACCTTGCCGGCGCCGACCTGAGCAGTCATGGTTCGTACCCTTTCTGTGGTGCCTCGACGGTTCCGCGTTGAGCGCGGAAGGGTGTCCCGGGCGGCCGTGGACCGCCCGTTGTGCCGGGCGTCACCGCATCCTAGGGAATCGATGCCATCAAGTGTTGGTCCGATCGGGTATTTGTGACCTGGAGTCACTCCTGGAACCCGAGGTCGGCACCTTTGGCGACCGATGGTGACGATGTGTAGTTGAGACGGTGTGCTGCACTGCGGTTCCGGGCACGGTGGGTGCGCCCCGGAACGGTCACCCGGCGACGCCGGGCGGGGGTGGGAGGAGCCGGGGGACGACCTTCCCCGTGGGGGTCCGGGGCAGCTCGTCGACGAAGACGACCTCCCGCGGGACGGCGAAGCGGGACAGCCGCCGCCGGGCGTACTCGCGGACGATCTCGGCGTCGAGGGCCGTGCCCTCGTCGTCCCGGACGACGTACGCGACGACCTGCTGGCCCATGTCCGGGTGCGGCCAGCCGCGGACGGCGACCTCGCGGACGCCGGGCATGCCGGAGAGGGCCTGCTCGACCTCCTCGGGGTGCACCTTCTCGCCGCCGGTGTTGACCATCCCGTCCTCGCGGCCGGACAGCATGAGCCGCCCGTCCTCGTCCAGCCAGCCCCGGTCGCCGGTGGCGATGAGGCCGCCGAGACGCGGGCGGTCCCCGCCGTCGCTGTAGCCGTCGAAGAGCAGGCTGTTCCCGACGTAGACGCGGCCGATCCGGCCCGCGGGCAGCGGCTCGTCGTCGTCCCCGAGGATGACCAGCCGGGTGCCGAACGGGGCCCGCCCGACGGTGCCGGGGGCGGCCTCGAGGTCCTGCGGGCCGGCGATCGTCGCCCAGCTGACCTCGGTGGCGCCGTAGAGGTTGTGCAGCACCGGCCCGAACGCGGCGTGGAAGCGCGTGACGAGGTCCGGCAGCAGGGCCGCCCCGCTCGACGCGACGACCCGCAGCCGGGAGGTGTCGTGCGTGGCCCGGACCTGGACCGGCAGCGAGCAGAGCCGGTCGAGGATCACCGGCACGCCGACGAGCGCGGTGCAGCGGTGCGCCGACAGCGCCGCCAGGACCGTCTCGGCGTCCGCCCGCTTGCGCAGGACGACGGTCGAGACGATCGCCGGGGCGAGCTGGAGCATGCCGAGCGCCCAGGTGTGGAAGAGCGGGGACGAGATCATGATCGTCTCGCCCGCCCGCAGCGGGAAGCCGGAGAGCATCGACGCCACCGGGCCGAGCCCGGACGGTGCGGGCCGGCGGGCCGACTTCGGGACGCCGGTCGTCCCAGACGTGAGGATGACGATCCGGCCGCGGCGGTGCTGCTTCGGCAGCGGGTGCTCGGTGCGGGCGAGCCCGTCGAGGTCGAGGCCGCCGTCCGGTGCCGCTCCGGTCGTCACGACGACGACGTCCGGCGGGATGTCCGACAGCACGTGCATGAGGTCGGGGTGGACGACGACGAGCCTGACCTTCTCGCGCTCGACGACGCGGGTCAGCTGCTCGGCGGAGAGGAACGTGCTGAGCAGGACGGCGTCCGCCCCGAGCCGGGAGGTCGCGACGAGCGCCTCGACGAACGCGACCTCGTTCGGCCCGAGGATCGCGACGGTGTCGCTCTGCCCCACCCCGAGCGAGGCCATCCCGCGCGCGATCGCCGTGGAGCGGGCGACGAGCTCGGCGAAGGTCAGGCTGTGCGTCTCGTCGACGACGGCGACCCGGTCCGGCGCGCGGTCGGCCGCGGAGGCGAAACCGCCCGCGAGCGTCGGGCCGAACTGGCGCAGGTGCCTCAGCTGCCGGATCCCGTGGTCCGGCCGGGCCGGGTTGACGACGCCGGCGCGGACGAGCACGGGCAGGCCGCGGAGCAGCTCGCCGATCGGGCCGACCGCGCTCTGCCGCCGGGCAGGTGCCGACGGCCCTGCGGGGGCGCCGGCCGCGGCGTCCGTCGCGGGGCTCACCTGAGCTCCGCCGAGGACTTGCCGAGCAGCCGCCGGGCGATGATGAGCTTCTGGATCTGCTGCGTGCCCTCGAAGATGTCGAGGATCTTCGCGTCGCGGGCCCACTTCTCCAGGAGCAGGTCCTCGCCGTAGGCGAGCGACCCGACGAGGGCCAGGCAGCGCAGCGCGACGTCGGTCGCCGTCCGGCCCGCCTTGGCCTTGGCCATCGAGGCCTCGAGCGAGTTCGGCTGCCCGTTGTCGGCCATCCACGCCGCGCGCAGGGTCAGCAGGTAGGCCGACTCGTAGTCGGCCTCGAGCGCGAGCAGCTCGGCCGCAGCGGCGGGCTGCGCGTGCGGCGCGGCGTCGTAGTCGACGGTGACGCCGGCCCCGGCGAGCAGCCGGGTGGCCTCCTCGAGGGCGGCGCGGGCCACCCCGACGGCCATCCCCGCGACGAGCGGGCGGGTGTTGTCGAAGGTCTGCATGACCCCGGCGAAGCTCTTGTCCGCCTTGACCTCCGGGTCGCCGAGGAGGTTCGAGGCGGGGACCCGGACGTCGTCGAGGATGAGCGTCGCGGTGTCCGAGGCCCGGATGCCGAGCTTCTCCTCGAGGCGGGCGACGGTGAAGCCCGGCGTGCCCTTCTCGACGACGAACGGCTTGATCGCGGCCCGGCCCAGGCCCGGGTCGAGGGAGGCCCACACGACGACGGCCTCGCAGCGCTCGCCCGCCGTCACGTAGATCTTCTCTCCGTTGAGGACGTACTCGTCGCCGTCCTTCGTGGCCGTCGTCCGGATCGCCGCGGAGTCCGAGCCGCAGCCCGGCTCGGTGATGGCCATCGCGGCCCAGAGGTGGCCGAACCGGGCGAGCTGCTCGTCGTTCGCGACGGACGCCACGGCCGCGTTGCCCAGGCCCTGGCGCGGCAGCGCGAGCACCAGCCCGACGTCGCCGTACGACACCTCCATGATGCTCAACACCGTCGAGAGGTTCGTTCCGTTTCGCACCTCGCCGGACTTCGGCGCCTCGCGCCGGACGCCCTTGGCGCCCGAGCCGCCGGCGCCGGCGGCGTCGAGGCCGTCGACGACGGCCCCGAGCATGTCGAGCTCCTTGGGTCGGGTGTGCTCGAAGCGGTCGTACGTGCGGGAGATCGGCCGCAGGACGCCGTTGGCGACGGCCTGGGCCTGCTTGACGGCCGGAGCCATCTTGCGGGGGATCTCGAGGTTGATCACTGCTGCTCCTCGGGCGGAGTGGTCAGGACGGTTCGGGGTGGGCGGACGGCGGCGCCGGCCGGGGGAGCGGCCTCAGACGAGGACGACGCCCTCCATGACGCCGACGGCGCGCAGGTCGCGGTACCAGCGCTCGACCGGGTGCTCACGGACGTAGCCGTGGCCGCCGAGGAGCTGGACGCCGTCGCTGCCGATCTGCATCCCGTGGTGCGACGCGAGGCGGCGGGCGAGGGCGACCTCGCGGGCGGCGTCGAGGCCGCGGTCGAGCCGGCCGGCCGCGCGCAGCACGGTGAGCCGGATCCCGGCGAGCTCGGTCGCGATGTCCGCGACCGTGAACGCGACGGCCTGGCGGTGGCTGATCGGCTCGCCGAACGCGACCCGGTCGTTGACGTAGGGGACGACGTAGTCGAGCACGGCCTGGCAGGTGCCGACGGCGAGCGAGGCCCAGGCGAGCCGGGACAGGCGGACGCACTCGCGGTACGCGGCCGCGGCGCCCTCGGTCCCGTCGAGCCGGCTCGTGGCCGGGACGACGACGCCGTCCAGGCGCAGGCGCCCGGTCTGCGCGCCGCGCAGCCCCATCGCGGGCTCGTCCTCGACGGTGAGGCCCGCGGTCGCGGACTCGACGACGAACAGCGCGGGGCCGCCGCCCTCGCCCTCGACGGTCGCGCCGACGACGAAGAGCTCGCACGTGGCCGCGTTCGGGACGAGCGACTTCACGCCGTCCAGCCGCCAGCCGTCGGCGGTGCGGACGGCCTTCGTCGCCGGGGCCAGGACGTCGAAGAGGACGACGGGCTCGGTGAGCGCGAGCGCGGCGGTCGGCGGGGTGTCGCCGACGAAGGCGGGCAGGTACGTGGCCTGCTGGTCGGCGCTGCCCCACAGGCCGAGCGCGGTCGCGACCGCCCCGGGGGCCAGGCACGCGACGGCCAGGCCGAGGTCGCCGTGGGCGAGCGCCTCGGAGACGAGGACGCCGCTGACGACCGACCGCTCCGCGGTGAGGCCGCCGAGCGACTCCGGGACACCGAGCTGCCACATCCCGAGCTCGGCGGCGGCGGCGACGAGGCCCTCGGGGGTCGCGTGCTTGCGGTCGGCGTCGTCCGCCGCCGGGCGCACCTGCTCGGCGGCGAACTCGCGGACCACCTCCGCGAGCATCTGCTGCTCCTCGGACGGCGTGAGGTCGAACAGGTCGGCGCCGCCGCCCGTCGACTGCCGCTGCGGGGTCGCCGGACCGCTGCCCTTGGCGAACGTCCTCGACGCCCTGGCGGCCGCGCCCATGCCGACGCGGGTGGCGTGGAACGCCGTCCGCTCGGCCCTGCCCCGCAGGCCCCACCGGTCCAGGACCGAGGCCTGGGCCAGCCTGGTGAGCCCGCGCAGGGCGATCGTCATGGGGTCGCGCCTGGCGCTGCGCGAGGTCGCGGTGGGCCGCGTCGTCAGCGTCGTCATGTGCCGCCTCCAGCACTGGTCGTCCGGGTGACGGGTCCGTGGTCCGGACCCGGCCGCCGCGCCGGCGGTGCCGGCGGTGGCGGTGGAGGCGCCACCGGACCGAAGGGGGGACGGGCCGGTGGCGCGACAGCGAGTGTAACTAGAAGTTACACATCTGGCTACACCTTCCTCGGGAGTGCGCGCTATCGTTCGTGAGGTGACCCCGCCGCCGCCCCGCGCCGCCCTCGAGGAGGGTGCCGCCGTCCCTGCCGACGGTCCTTCCGCAGGCCTGCCGCCGGCGCGCCCGAGCCGCGGCAACCGGGCCGCCGCGCGTCGCCGGGAGCGCCAGCAGGAGATCGTCGTCAGCACGCGGCGGCTCTTCGACGCGCGCGGGATGCGCTCGGCGAACATCGAGGACATCGCCGCCGCCGTCGGCGTGAACCGGGCGATCATCTACCGGCACTTCTCCAGCAAGGAGGAGCTGTTCGCGCTGACGCTCGCCGACTACCTCGTCGAGCTGGACACCCGCCTGCACGCCACGGACGACGAGACGGCCGGCCCGCGCGAGCGGCTCGAGCGGGTCAACCGCGAGTTCGCCACGTACTGCCTCGAGCACCCCGCGTTCGTCGACTGCGCGCTCGCGCTGCTCGGCAAGCCCGGCCCGATGCTCCTCGACGAGATCAGCGAGTCGTCGCTGTTGCGCCTCGGCTCGCTCATGGCCGGCGAGCTGCGCCGGATCGCGGGCCTGCTCGTGCTCGCGCGCGCGGAGTCGGGGGCGGTGCTCTCCGTCGAGGACGCCGACCTGCTCGCCAACGCCCTCTACATGCAGGTCCTCGGCGTCATGCACCTGGCCCGCAGTGGCGTCGTCGTCCGCCCGTCGTCCTCAGGCCTGCCCGTCTGGGCCCCCGTCGACGCCGACCGGATCGTCGAGATGGTCGTCCAGATGGGCCGCGCCGTCGCCGCCGAGGTCACCCCCGCCCCCCTCGCCCCCGCGGAGTAGAGCGGGCGTCGTCCCCGACGCCGCCAACCGCCGTCCGACAACCGCTCATGCTCGCGGCCGGTACCGGAGAACGGCTGCTGGAGCGCGGTTTCCGGTACGCGGCGCGAGCATGAGCGGGGTTTGTGGTGTGGCGGGTGACGCGAGGGTAGGACGCGGGTCGGACGTCGTCCGCCGGCTTCTGCGTCAGGCACCTGATGTGTACCGTTCCGGGCTCGCGGAGCCGGCTGGAAGGGTACCTAGCTGGTGCCTGGGCGGTACGCAGCTGGTCGTCGTCCGACCACTGCTCATGCTCGCGGCCGGTACCGGAAAACGGCTGCTGGAGGCCGGTTTCCGGTACGCGGCGCGAGCATGAGCGGTTGTGGTGCGGCGGGTGACGCGAGGGCAGGGTGAGGTCGGACGGCGTCCGCCGGCTTCTGCGTCAGGCACCTGATGCGTACCGTTCTGGGCTCGCGGACCCGGCCGTAAGGGTACGTACCTGGTGCCTGAGCGCTCCGGGGCTGGTCGCCGTCCGACCACCGCTCATGCTCGCGGCCGGTACCGGAAACCGACTGCGGGAGACCGGTTTCCGGTACACGGCGCGAGCATGAGCGGGGTGCGGGTCAGGCTTCGAGGATGGCGACGACGCCCTGGCCGCCGGCGGCGCAGATGCTGATGAGGCCGCGGCCGCCGCCGCGCTCCTGGAGGGCCTTGGCGAGGGTCGCGACGATCCGGCCGCCGGTCGCGGCGAACGGGTGTCCGGCCGCCAGGGACGAGCCGTTGACGTTGAGCTTCGCGCGGTCGATCGGGCCGAGCGCGCCCTCGCGGCCGAGACGCTTGGTGCAGAAGACCTCGTCCTCCCAGGCGGCCAGGGTGCTGAGCACCTGCGACGCGAACGCCTCGTGGATCTCGTAGAGGTCGAAGTCCTGCAGGGTCAGGCCGACCCGGTCGAGCATCTGCGGGACGGCGTAGGCGGGTGCCATGAGCAGGCCCTCGGCGCCGTTGACGTAGTCGACCGAGGCCGTCTGCATCGCGGTGACGTAGGCCATGACCGGCAGGTCGTGCGCGGCCGCCCACTCCTCGCTCGCGAGCAGCACCGTGGAGGCGCCGTCGGTGAGCGGGGTCGAGTTGCCCGCCGTCATCGTCGCCGTCGAGCCAGAGCCGAACACCGGCTTGAGCGTCGCGAGCTTCTCGACCGAGGAGTCCGGCCGCAGGTTGTCGTCGCGCGTGAGGCCGCGGTACGGCGTCACCAGGTCGTCGAAGAAGCCGCGCTCGTACGCCGCCGCGAGGTTGCGGTGGCTGGCCGCGGCGAGCTCGTCCTGCGCCTCGCGGGTGATGCCCCACTCCAGCGCGGTGAGCGCCGCATGCTCGCCCATCGACTTGCGGGTGCGCGGCTCGGAGTTCTTCGGGACCTCCGGGGCCAGGTACGACGGCCGGATCCGCGCGAGGGCCGCGAGCCTGCCCTGCGTCGTCCGCGCCCGGTTCGCCGCGTGGAGGACGGCGCGCAGCTTCGGGTTGAGCGCGAGCGGGGCGTCGGACGCCGTGTCGACGCCGCCGGCGATCGCGCTGTCGACCTGCCCGAGGGCGATCTTGTTCGCCACGACGGTGACGGCCTGTAGACCGGTGCCGCAGGCCTGCTGGAGGTCGAACGCGGGTGTGCGCGGGTCGAGCCGGGAGCCGAGGACGACCTCGCGCGTGAGGTTCCAGTCCTTGCTGTGCTTGAGCACCGCGCCCGCGACGACCTCGCCGACGAGCTCGCCCGCCAGGCCGGCCCGCGTGACGAGCCCGTCCAGGGCCGCCCCGAGCATGTCGCTGTTGGACGCCGTCGCGTACGCGCGGTTCGAGCGGGCGAAGGGGATGCGGCTGCCCGCGACGACCGCGACGGGGCGGACGTTCGGGGCGATGGTGCGGCCTGCGGACGACGTCGCGGGGGGCGCGGCGGAGTCGGCGGAGGAGGGGCGTCTGGGGGTCACGAGGGGCTCCCGCTCGGTGGGGGTTCATGGTGCTGAGCCAGAATGTAGACACTCAGTTACACACAAGGTTACAGTACGGCTGTGGACCCGATCCAGACCCTCCTGAGCAACGGCACCGGCCGCACCCTCCTCAAGCGCGTCGGGGTGGCCCCGCCGCCCACGCTGCGCCGCCACGAGCCGGGTGCGCCGCTGCTCGTCGGACCGGCCGTCGCGGCCGCGGCGGGGGCGGGCGCCCTGCTCAAGCCGGCCGTCGCCGCCCTCGAGGCCGCGGGGGCGCGCGTGCTCGCGGGCACCGACGAGAGCGCCGAGCGCCTGGGCCTGATCCTCTTCGACGCGGGCGACATCAGCGACCCGGCGGGGCTCGTCTCGCTGCACGAGTTCTTCCCCGCGCTGCTGCGCCGGCTCGCGCCGTCCGGGCGGGTCGTCGTCCTGTCCCGCCCGCACGAGAGCGCCGGCGACGCCGCGGCGGTCGCCGCGCAGCGCGCCGTCCCCGGGTTCGTCCGGGCGCTCGCCAAGGAGCTGCGCGGCGGCGCGACGGCGAACCTCGTCGTGGTCGGCGCCGGCGCCGAGGAGCACCTCGCCTCGACCGTCTGCTTCTTCGCGTCCGCCCGGTCGGCCTTCGTCGACGGGCAGGTCGTGCGCCTCGGTGCGCCGACGGTTCCGGGCAGCGCCGCGGAGCCCGCCGCCGACGCCCCGCTCGCCGGCCGCGTCGTCGCCGTCACCGGGGCCAGCCGTGGCATCGGCGCCGCGATGGTCCGCGCGTTCGCCCGCGACGGCGCCCACGTCGTGGGCATCGACGTCGCCGCTGGGGCGAGCCCGCTCGCCGAGCTCATGGCGGACGTCGGCGGCACGCACGTCGTCGCGGACGTCACCGCGCCCGACGCGGGCGCGAGGATCGCCGCCGCGTCCCGGGCCGCGTTCGGCCGGCTCGACGGCATCGTCCACAACGCCGGCATCACGCGCGACAAGAAGCTCGTCAACATGTCGAAGGCCGCGTGGGACGCCGTCATCGCCGTCAACCTCGAGGCCCCGCGCCGGATCACCCTCGACCTGCTCGAGGAGGGCGCCCTCACCGCGGGCGGCCGGGTCGTCCTCGTCTCCTCGATCGCCGGCATCGCGGGCAACCTCGGCCAGACGAACTACGCCGCGAGCAAGGCGGGCGTCATCGGGCTCGTCGAGGCGTTCTCCGCCGCGCTGGAGCCGCAGGGCATCACCGTGAACGCCGTCGCGCCGGGCTTCATCGAGACCGCGATGACGAAGGCGGTCCCGTTCGGCATCCGCGAGGCGGGCCGCCGGCTCTCGTCGCTGCGCCAGGGCGGGCTGCCGGTCGACGTCGCCGAGACCGTCGGCTGGATGCTCGACGCGCGCTCGGACGCCGTCACCGGCAACGTCGTGCGGGTGTGCGGGCAGGGGCTGATCGGCGCATGAGCCCCGGGACGGGCGTCGACCTGCCCGCCGGCTACGACGTCCTGGACCTGCCCGCGTCCCCGGCGCTCCCGCTGTCGTTCGCGCGCGCGGCGCTGCGGGCGGCCGGGGTCGGCGGCGGCTCCCGCGAGCTGCCCCGGGTGGCCTACCGGCTCGCCGGCGTCCGGCCCGACCCGGCGCACGTCGCGCGCTACGCGGACGTCGTCGGCGGGCCGCGGGCCGGCCGGCTCCCGCTGCTCTACCCGAACGCCCTGAGCTTCCCGCTGCAGATGGCGCTCATGACGGCGCCCGGGTTCCCGTTCCCCGTCATCGGCATGGTCCACCTGGAGAACACCGTCCGGCAGGGGCGCGGCCTCGTCGCCGGCACGGCGCTCGACCTCGAGGTGCGGGCCGAGAACCTGCGGCCGCACCGGCTCGGGCAGGTGCTCGACGTCGTGACGGTCGTCCGGCAGGGCGGGCACGTCGCCTGGACCCAGGTCGGCACCTTCCTGCGGCGCGGCGGCAAGGGCCCGGACGGCGCACGCACGGACGCCGGCCCCGCGTCGTCCGCGGCGCCGGACGACGCCGAGGGCGCGGACGACGCCCCGCTGCACCGGATCGGCACCTGGGCGCTCGACGCCGGGCTCGGCCGGGCCTACGCCGCGGTCGCGGGCGACCGCAACCCGATCCACCTGTACCCGTTGACGGCCAAGGCGTTCGGGTTCAGCCGGCCGATCGCCCACGGGCTGTGGACGGCGGCCCGCCTCACCCATGCGGTCGAGGCCGGCATGCCCGCCGACGTCACGTGCGTCGCGCGCTTCCGCAAGCCGGTCCCGCTGCCGTCGACGGTCGACGTCCTCGCCGACCGGACGCCGGGCGAGGGCGCCGGGCCGGTCCACGCGCAGGTCCGGCGGCAGGACGCCGCCGGCACCGTGTGCTGCGACCTGGTGCTCAGGCCGGGGTCGTGAGCGTGGCGCCGTCGTCGGCACCGGACGCGCCGTCGTCCAGCGTCGGCCGGACGCCGCTGCGGGCCTGCTTGGCCCGGCGCTCGAGCAGCCGCTCGGACTCGTTCGTCAGCGCGAGCGAGAACGCGGCGTCGAGGGCCTCGCGGGCGAGCGGGCGCATGACGAGCATCGACTCGGTGATGTCGGACTCGCTGCGGCCCTCGGACGCGACCGTCCGGTAGAAGAGCTTGAAGAACTGGTTGGCGACGCCGTTCGCGACGGCGGTGAGCATCTCGGCGAGGTCCATGACCTCCGAGAGCGGCACCCCGGCGGCGGCCAGCTTGGCGCCGACGTCGAGCAGCCGCTGGCTGCGCACGTGGTAGACGTCGCCGTCGGTCTCGACGAGGCCGAGCCGGTGGAAACGCTCGAGCTGCTCGGTGGTCAGCGGGCCGACGAGGGCCTCGAGGCTCGTGCGGTCGTACTGCTTCGACTCGTCGTCCGACCACGGCGCGGAGAGCACCTGGTCGAGGTCGAGGAAGTGGGCGAGCTCCTGCCCGGACCCGGCGGCCTGGATGAGCTCGTGGATCGTCGCGAACGTGTAGCCGCGCCCGAGCATCTGGCGGATGAGCCGCAGGCGGGCCAGGTGGGCCTCGGTGTAGACGCCGGTCCGGCCGACCCTGCGCGGCGGGGCGAGGAGCCCGCGCTCCTGGTAGACCCGCACGTTGCGGACTGACGTCTCCGCCGCGGCGGCGAGCTCGTCGATCCGGTACTCGGTCACTTGATGACACTCCTGTCGGTGGCGACGCGATCACTCAGAGCGCACACCCCGAAAGGGTAGGGCGCTGCGAGCCTCGGCGGGTCGTGTCCGTACGCCCCGCTGCTACGTTCCGCGCCGCCACGCGACTGCACCGGGTGGACCGGCGCCTACACCCCGCCCGGCAAGGCTGCCGGTCCACCCATGACCGTCGCCGCCGGACGAGCCGGAGGTGACGGTCGGAGCACAGTATCTCGCCAACATTCGTTGGCACAATAGGAACTGTCTGTCAGCCTACCCGTCGTCCGGCGCGCCCGCCGGGTTGCCCGGTCCCTCCGCTTTCGCGGCCTGGAGCAGGCATGCGGCGGTGTGCCCGGCGGACGGCGGCAGCAGCGGCAGCGCCTCGCCGCGACAGCGCGCCGCGAGGTGCTCGTCGACCCCCGCCGCCGGTCCCTCGGCCAGCGCCGGGCAGCGCGGGTGGAACCGGCAGCCGGCCGGGATCGCGGTCGCGTCCGGCGGCTCCCCGCGCAGCACGACGGGCTCGAGGCGGCCGGTCTCCGGCACGACGGACAGCAGCGCCTGCGTGTACGGGTGCTGCGGGTCCGCGAGCACCTCCTCGGTCGGGCCCGCCTCGACGACCCGGCCGAGGTACATGACCGCGAGCCGGTCGGCGATGTTCCACGCGAGCCCGAGGTCGTGGGTCACGACGAGGACGCTCAGGCCGAGCTCGTCGCGCAGCCGCAGGAGCAGGGCGAGGATCGTGCCGCGCACCGAGGCGTCGAGGCTGCTCACCGGCTCGTCCGCGACGAGCAGCTCGGGGCCGACGGCGAGCGCGCCGGCGATGAGCACGCGCTGCCGCTGGCCGCCGGAGAGCTCGGCGGGGTAGCGGGCGACGAACCGCTCCGCAGGCCGCAGCCCGGCCCGCTCGAGCGCCTCGGCGACGAGGTCGTCCTCGCGGCGGCCGGTCTCGGCCGGGATGCGGTGGATGCGCAGCCCCTCGGCGACCGCCTCGTAGACGGTGCGCCTCGGGTTGAGCGAGCCCGTCGGGTCCTGCGGGACGAGCTGCACCCGGCGCCGCCACGCCCGCAGGTCCGCGCGCGACGTGCCGAGCTCGACGCCGTCCACGAGCACCCGCCCGGACGTCGGCCGCTGCAGACCGAGCACCGTCCGGGCCAGGGTCGTCTTGCCGCAGCCCGACTCACCGGCGAGCGCGACGATCTCGCCGCGCCGGACCTGCAGGTGCACGCCGTCGACGGCCCGCGCGGACGGCGCCCCGTGGCCGCCGAGGACGACGTGGACGTCCTCCAGCGCGAGCAACGGGCTGCCCTCCGGGGTCGCGCCGGCCGCTCCGGCCCCCGGGGTCGTCGCGGTCATCGCAGCCCCTCCGGGACGTCGCCGTCGGCGGCTGCCAGCGGGCCGCCGTCCTCGCCGACGAGCAGGCAGGCGGCCGACCGGCCCGGGCCCGCCGGGCGCAGCAGCGGGTCGCGGCGCTCGCAGGCGGCGACGGCCACGGTGCACCGCGGGTGGAAGCTGCAGCCGGTCGGTAGCGCCGCCGGGTCCGGCGGGTCGCCCGGCAGGCCGGCGGGGGAGCGCCGCCCGGCCGGGTCGCCGACCGTGGGGAACGCCGCCGCGAGCGCCTTGGCGTACGGGTGCCGGGCGTCGGTGAACAGGTCCCGGCCGGGGCCGGTCTCGACGATCCGCCCCGCGTACATCACGGCGACCCGGTCGCACGTCGACCCGAGCACGGACAGGTCGTGGCTGATGAGCAGCAGCCCGAGGCCGAGGTCCGCGACGAGCCCGGTGAGCAGGTCGAGCACCTGCGCCTGGACCATGACGTCGAGCGCCGTCGTCGGCTCGTCGGCGACGACGAGGCGCGGCGAGCAGGCGAGCGCCATCGCGATCATGACGCGCTGCCGCTGCCCGCCGGAGAGCTGGTGCGGGTAGGCGCGGACCCGGGACGCGGGCAGCCCGACCCGCTCGAGCAGGTCGGCGGCGCGGCGGCCGGCGGCGCCCCGCGTCGTCCCGGGCTCGTGCAGGAGCATCGGCTCGGCGATCTGGTCGCCGACCCGCTGGAGCGGGTTGAGCGAGTGCAGCGCGCCCTGGAAGACGACGGACGCCGCGGCCCAGCGGACGGCGCGCAGCCGGCCCCAGCGCATCGTCAGCACGTCCTCGTCGTCGAGGAGCACCTTGCCGGTGACCCGGGCACCCGCGGGCTGCAGCCGCAGCACGGTGCTCGCGAGCGTCGACTTGCCGCAGCCGGACTCGCCGGCCAGCCCCACGACCTCGCCCGCGCCGACGGTGAGGTCGACCCCGCGGACGGCGGGCACGTCGCCCTCGCCGCCGCGGTACGTGACGTGGAGGTCCTCCACCTGCAGGAGCGTCATGCCGACCTCCGCCGCGGGTCGAGGACCTCTTCGAGCGCCCGCCCGAGCAGGGTGAAGGCGAGCACGACGAGGACGACGCACACGCCCGGCGGCACGAGGTACCACCACGCGCCCGCGGTGATCGCCCCGGCGCCGAAGGCGTCGTCGAGGATCTTGCCCCACGAGACCGCGAACGGGTCGCCGAGGCCGAGGAACGACAGGGTCGTCTCGGAGGCGATCGCGACGGCCACCGTGAGCGTCGTGTTCGCCAGCACGAGCGGCATGACGTTGGGCAGCACGTGCCGGGTCATGAGGTGCCACTCGCCGGCGCCGAGCGCCCGTGAGCGCTCGACGTACGGCCGGGCCTCGATGGAGAGCGTCTGCGCGCGCACGAGCCGCGCCGTCGCGGGCCACGACGTGATCCCGATGACGACGACGACGTTGAGGATGCTCGACCCGAGCACCGTCGCGAGGACGATGACGAGCGGCAGGAACGGGATGACGAGGAACCAGTCCGTGAGCCGCTCCAGGACGGCGCCGAGCAGGTTGCGGAAGTGCCCGGAGGCGATCCCGACGAGGGTTCCGAGCACCATCGAGATGATCGTGGCGCTGATCCCGACGAGCAGCGAGATCCGCGCGCCCCACGCGACGAGCGCGAGCACCGAGATGCCGTACCGGTCGGTGCCGAACGGGTAGCCGGCGTACGGCGACGCGAGCTTGGGCTGCGTCGTCCGGGTCACCTCGAGCGTCTCGGCCGGGAAGAGCAGCGGGGCGAGGAGCGCGAGAACGACGAAGAACCCGAGGATCGCCAGGCCGGCGACGCCGCCGGGCTTGCGGAGCAGGTCACGGACGGCGCGGCGCAGCGCCGCCCGGCGGCGGGCGCGGGCGAGCGTGCGGGCGTCCTGCCGCCCGGTACGCTGCGTCCCGGCGGCCGCGCCGGTGCCCGGGCCGGCGTCCGCGCTCATGTCCGCACCCGCGGGTCGATGACGCCGTAGAGCAGGTCGGCGACGAGGTTGACGGCGATGACCGACAGCGAGAAGAGCAGGAAGAGCGCCTGGAGCAGCGGGATGTCCGGGCCGCGCAGCGCGTCGTAGGTGAGCAGCCCCAGCCCGGGCCAGGAGAAGACGGTCTCGACGGTGATGGCGCCGGAGACGACGAAGCCGATGTTGAGCAGCACGAGAGACGACGTCGGCAGCATCGCGTTGCGCAGCGCGTGCCGGCGGCGGACCTCGACGTCCTTGAGGCCCTTGGCCCGGGCGGTCGTCACGTAGTCGGCGTGCACCTCGTCGACGAGGCTCGCGCGCATGATGAGCGAGTACTCCGCGACGTAGCCGAGGACGATCGTCGTCGCGGGCAGCACGAGGTGCCGGCCGACGTCGAGCCAGCCCGCGGGCGTCGAGGTGTCGACGCCCGGCGTGGAGATGCCGCCGATCGGGAACAGCGCGGGCAGCGGCCCGATCCCGGTGCCGAAGGCGATGAGCAGGAGCATCCCGAGCCAGAACTCGGGCATCGCGTAGAGCAGCAGGGTCACCGCGGTCGAGCCGCGGTCGAAGCCCTGCCCGGGCCGCCAGCCGGCGCGGATGCCGATCCACAGCCCGACGGCGGTCGCGATGACGGTGGCCGTGCCGACGAGCAGGAGCGTCGGGCCGACCCGCTCGCCGATGAGGCCCCACACCGGGCGGCTGTACTTCACCGAGTCGACGCCGGTCGAGAACGGGTTCGACGCGTAGTCGAGGAACTGCTGCCAGATCGGCTTGTTGAGCTGGGCGCGCAGCGCCCGGATCTGGTCGGCGTCCATGTTGCGGCCGCGGGTGATGAGGCCGATCGGGTCGCCGGGCAGCAGCCGGAAGAGGAAGAAGTTCACGACGAGCACGAAGACGGCCGTGCCGGCGGCGGTCCCCGCCCGCCGCAGCGCGTACCGGCCCACGCGTCGTCCCCTTCTGCCTGGTGGTCCTGCCCTGGTGTCCTGCCGTCCCGTCGGTGCCGGACGCCGCTACTCGCGGTCGGCGTCCGTGCCGCGGCGGCGGGCCAGCAGGGCGCCGGCGCCACCGAGCAGCAGGACGGCGACCGCACCGATCCCGACGAGCGCGCCGGTGCCGAGGCCGGAGCCGGAGGCCGCCGATCCCGTGCCGGAGCCGTCGGCCGCCGCGGTCGCCTTCTTCCGCTCGATGTTGCGGTACGAGTACGTGCCGTACTGGAAGAGCAGGGCGCCGCCCTCGGGCTGGGCGACGAACCCGGTCCACTTGTCGCTGTACGCCTGGGTGTCGTCGTCGTACCAGGTGAGGATGTAGGGCGCGTCGTCGTAGAGCAGCTGCTGCATCTGCTTGACCGTCTCGGCGCGCTGCGCCGGGTCGATCTGGCTCGCCTGCTTCTCGTAGAGCGCGTCGTACTCCTTGTTGCAGTAGAAGGAGTCCGAGAGGTTGGCGAAGACGTCGCCGCCGTCCTTGTAGGAGCGGTTGGCGCACGTGAACGTCGAGAGCTGGTAGTCCGGGTCCGGCTCGACGACCCAGCCCCAGAGGAACATGTCGAACTCGCCGCGGCCGATGATCTCGGTGAGGTTGTCCTCGGCGAGGACCTTGATGTCGACGGCGACGCCGACGTCCTTGAACCAGCCCTGGATGAACCGTGCGGCCTGCTGCGACGGCTCGGACTCCTGCCGGGGGAACAGCCGCAGCTTCAGCGGCTTGCCGCCGCCGGGCATCGTCCGGACGCCGTCGGCGCCCTTGGCGTACCCGGCCTCGTCGAGCAGCTGGTTCGCCTTCGCGAGGTCGAACGTGTACGGGTTCGAGGGCTCCAGGTGCAGCGTCGAGTAGGCCGGCGGGATGATCGTCGTCCCCGGCGTGCCGTTCCCGTTGAGCACCCGGTCGACGAGCGCCTGCCGGTCGACGGCGTACGAGAGCGCCACCCGGACCTTCTTGTCCTTGAGCGCGGGGTGCCCGTCGCCGATGGCCGTCCCGTCGTCGAGCGCCGCACCGGTGTTGAAGGACAGCTCGCTGAAGCTGTAGTACTTCGCCGCGTAGGTGACGACGCCGGGCGTGTTCTTCAGCGACTGCCAGACGTCGGCGTCGAGCGCGTCGGCGAAGTCCACCTCGCCGCTCTTGAGGGCCTGGCCGAGGGCGTCGGCGTTGCCGTAGACCCGGAACACGAGCTCGTCGATCTTCGGGGCGCCGTTCCAGTAGCCCTTGTTCGCCGCGAGCCGGATGAACTGGCCGTTCTTGCGCTCGACGAGCCGGAAGGGGCCGGAGCCGACGACGTCGGTCTGGTTCGCGAACGACTTGACGTCCTTCGCCGAGATCTTGCTCCACACGTGCTCGGGCAGGATCGGGACCGCGAGCCGGGTCATGATCGGGGTCGGCACCTTGGTCGTCATGACGACGGTCGTGTCGTCGGGCGCCGTCACGGCGGTGATGTTCGCGACGTACGAGCCGTAGTTCGTCTGCTCGTACGTGCCCTTCATGATCCGGTTGAAGGTGTAGGCGACGTCCTTCGCGGTGAGCGGGACGCCGTCCGACCAGGTGACGCCGGAGCGGATCGTGTACGTCCACGTCTTGCCGTCGGCGGACGTCGTCCAGCTCTGCGCGAGCGCCGGGGTCGTGGAGAAGTCCTTCTCGCTCGTGCCGGTCAGGGTGTCGTACATCGTCCCCCAGACCTCGTAGGCCTCGGCGACGATGCCGGTGAAGGGGTTGAGCGAGTCGACGTCGTTGAGGATGCCGACGGTGAAGGTGCCCTCGCCCGCGGGGGCGCCCGTCGCGGTGACCGTCGGGGTCGTCGTGGCGGACGCCGGTGAGCCGCCCGCGGGGACGGCGCCGAGTGCCGCGAGGGCGAGGACGGCGACCGCCGCGAGCCGGCGCCGGGCGCGCTGCGGGGTGTCGGTGCGGCGCGCTCGGGCGGCGCCTGCGGAGCCGGTGCTGGCCATGCGTTCCTCCACGGGCGGTGCAGCCGGCCGCGCGGCCCCTCTGCTGCTGACCGGCGGGTCAGGAGCGCGCGGTGAAGTGGCTTTGTCTACTACACCGGCCCGGGTGCAGGGGAGGGCCGACACAAGATCCTTTCCTGATCGGTACACAGTGCTACGGTCCCGACATGGCCCTGTCGGCGCAGGATCCGCGCGATCGGGACCACACGGGGTCGATTCCGTCACCGCCCGTTGCGCCACGCCGACAGAGCGTTCACGATGCGCACGGCGTGCAACGGATCGATGACTACGCGTGGTTGCGTGACACCTCAGACCCGGAGACGCTCGCGTACCTGCGGGACGAGCGCGCGTTCTACGACGAGCAGACCGCGCGCCTGGCCGGCCTGAGGGCCGAGCTGGCCGCCGAGATGGAGTCCCGGACGCCGGCGCACTCGCCGGGTGTGCCGTGGCGCCGGTCGGGGCGGCAGTGGGCCTCGCGGACCCGGCCCGGTGACGAGTACGAGCACCTCGTGCTGCTCTCCTCGGCCGGTCCGGACGTCGTCGCGCTCGACCCGAACGAGATCGCCCGCGCCGAGGGCGCCGAGCACCTCGACCTCGGTGTCGTCGAGCCGAGCCCGGACGGCAGGCGGCTGGCGTACTCCGTCGACGTGAGCGGCGACGAGGCGTACGAGCTGCGCTTCCGTGACCTCGCGACCGGCGAGGACCTGCCCGACCGGGTGCCGGGCACGTACTACGGCGGTGCCTGGAGCGCGGACTCCGCAGCCTTCCACTACACCCTCGCCGACGAGCAGAACCGGCCCGACCGCGTCGTGCGGCACGTCCTCGGGACCCCTGTCGAGCAGGACGTCGTCCTCGTCACCGAGCCGGACCGCCGGTTCGAGCTCGAGGTCGCGGCGTCCCGCGACGGGCGCTGGGTCGTCGTGACGTCCGGCTCGCGGGACACCCGCGAGGTGACCCTGCTCGACGCCGCCGACCCGCAGGCCGCGCCGCGCGTCGTCGCCGCGCGCCGTCCGGGGGTCGAGTACGCCGTCGAGGCGCTGCCCGGCGGCTGGTTCGGCACCGGCGACGACCGGCTCCTCATCGTCACGAACGACGACGCCGTCGAGTTCCGGCTCGCCGAGGCGCCGGTCCCGAAGGCCGGCGAGACCGGCGACCCGTCGGCCTGGGTCACCGTGCCCGGGGCGGTCGCGCGGACCGGGGGCGAGCGGCTCGTCGACGTCGCCGTGCTCGCCGGGCACGTGCTGCTGTCGGTCCGGCGGGACGCCGAGCCGTTCCTGCGCGTCATGAGCCGCGCGTCCGCGCCCGGCCAGGTGTCACCCCGCGAGATCCACCCGCACCTGCCGTGCGGGCAGATCCGGGTGCACCGGCTCGAGGACCCGCGGGTCCGTGACGTCGTCGTCGTCGAGGAGAACCTCGTCACCGCCCCGGTCTGGTCGCGGGTGGACCTCGACTCCGGCGCCCGCACCGTCGTCCACCGCACCCCGGTCCCGGGCCTCGACCCGACCCGCTACGTCACCGAGCGGGTCTGGGGCACGGGCGCGGACGGCGTCCGCGTGCCGGTGACGATCGCCCGCCGCCGCGGAGCGCTCCAGCGTGCGACGAACGGTGCGCTGCTCTACGGCTACGGCGCGTACGAGGCCTGCTCGTGGCCCGAGTTCTCCGTCGCGACGCTCAGCCTGCTCGACCGCGACGTCTGCTACGCCGTCGCGCACGTGCGCGGCGGCGGCGAGCTGGGCCGTCGCTGGTGGCTCGACGGCCGGCTGCGGAGCAAGGCGAACACGTTCGACGACTTCGTCACCGCCCGGGCCGCGCTCGTCGAGTCGGGCTGGGCGGTGCCCGGCGAGATCGTCACCCGGGGCCTGTCGGCCGGCGGCCTGCTCCAGGGTGCGGTGTGGTCCCGGGCGCCGCAGCTGTGGCGGGGCGTCGTCGCCGAGGTCCCGTTCGTCGACGTCGTCACGACGATGTCCGACGACACGATCCCGCTGACCGTCACCGAGTGGGACGAGTGGGGCGACCCCGCCGACCGGGACGACTTCGCGTCGATGCTCTCCTGGTCGCCCTACGACAACGTGCCGCCGTCGCCCCGCCCCCCGCTGCTCGTCACCGGTGCGCTCCACGACCCGCGGGTGCTCGTCCACGAGCCGGCGAAGTGGGTCGCCCGGATCCGCGCGACCGACGACCCGCAGGCGCCGTCCGACGTGCTCTTCCGCGTCGAGCTCGGCGAGGGCGCGCACGCCGGCCCGACCGGCCGCTACGCCCGCCTGCGGTACGAGGCCGAGATCCTCGCCTGGGTGCTCGACCGCCTCGGCCTCGTACCGCAGGCGGGCGTAGCGG
>NZ_MWLL01000245.1 GCF_002198675.1 Kineosporia sp. R_H_3
CGGCACCGTCCGCCCCGTCCGCCCGGTCGAGCATGGAGCGCAGGGCCACGACGAGCGGGCCCCGGTCCCCGCGGCGCAGAGGTGCGGCCGTGACCGCCTCCGCCTGTCCGAGCGTGCGTCCGGAAGTCACGCGGCCGGTCAGCCGATCCAGTCCGCGAGCTCGCGCAGCAGGATGACCTTCGGCTTGGCGCCGATGATCGACTTCACCATCTCGCCGTTCTGGTAGACGGCGATCGTCGGCAGCGCGGTGACGCCGTACTGCGCGGCGACCTTCGGGTTCTCGTCCGTGTTGATCTTCACGATGTCGATCTTCTCGGCGTACTCGCCGGCGATCTCGTCGAGGATCGGGGAGACCTGGCGGCACGGGCCGCACCACGGAGCCCAGAAGTCGACCACGACCGGCTTGGACGACTGGAGGACGTCGTTCGAGAACGTGTCGTCGGTGACGGTCTTGCTGCTCATGGGTGCTCCCTCTCCTCGTGGCGGCCGGGGCGTCGTGCCCCGGTGCCGGTGGTGCGCCGTGACTGTCGGTGGGGCGGTGCGACCTGGGGTCACCAGGTCTCCGCCGTCCGGGTGAGTGCCCGGACGATGCTGCCAGATCCCGGCCGCGGTGCGGCCCAGGCGGACCGGCCGGGTCGTGAATTCTCCTTGTGGACCAAGCCGTCTCAGGCGCTGACGGCGGCCGCGGTGACGGCCGCGGAGTGCGCGGCGCCCGCACGGTCGGCGTCGCTCTCGTCGGCCAGCGCCGCGAGGTAGCGCTCGGCGTCGAGGGCGGCGGCGCAGCCCGAGCCGGCCGCGGTGATGGCCTGCCGGTACTCGTGGTCGACGACGTCGCCGCAGGCGAAGACGCCGGGAACCGACGTCCGCGAGGTGCGGCCCTGGACGGCGACGTAGCCGGCCTCGTCGAGCGACACCTGGTCCTTGAACAGCTCGACCCGGGGGTCGTGGCCGATCGCGACGAACAGGCCCGTGACATCGAGCGTCGACACCTCGCCGGTCTTGAGGTTGCGCAGCGACAGGCCGCTGAGCTTCGCGTCGCCGAGGACGTCGACGACCTCGCTGTCCCAGCGGAACCTCAGCTTCGGGTCGTTGAACGCGCGCTCCTGCATGATCTTCGAGGCGCGCAGGCTGTCGCGCCGGTGCACGAGCGTCACCGACCGGGCGAACCGGGTGAGGAACGTCGCCTCCTCGATCGCGGAGTCACCGCCGCCGACGACGGCGATGTCCTGGTCGCGGAAGAAGAAGCCGTCGCAGGTCGCGCACCAGGAGACGCCGTGCCCGGAGAGCCGCTTCTCGTTCTCGAGGCCGAGCTCGCGGTACGCCGAGCCGGTCGCGAGGATGACGGCGCGGGCGCGGTGGGTGGTGATCCCGCCGTACTGCTCGTCGCCGGTGTCGACCTCCTTGACCTCGCCGTCGAGCCGGACGGCGACGACGTCCTCGGGCCGCAGGTCGGCGCCGAAGCGCTCGGCCTGGCCGCGGAGGTTCTCCATGAGCTCGGGGCCCTGGATCCCGGCCGGGAAGCCGGGGAAGTTCTCGACCTCGGTCGTGTTCATCAGGGCGCCACCGGCGGTGACCGAGCCCTCGAAGACGAGCGGCTTGAGGTCGGCCCGCGCAGCGTAGATCGCCGCGGTGTACCCGGCGGGGCCGGACCCGATGATGATGACGTCCCGGATCGTGCCGGCGTCGGTGCTCACGTCGTCTCCCTGCGGTGCTCGGCAGGCCCGGTCACCCGGGCGTACGGGCCGCCGCGTCCGCGGCGTCCGGTCATCGTCAACCGATCGTACGGGGCCGGTGTTCCCCCGGGCGCCGTGATCCCGGAGTGCGACCGGACACCTCGCGGCATACCCCCGGTCGTACCCCCGGTCGTACCGGTCAGGCCTTCGGGACGACGACGAAGTGCAGCGGGGCCTCGTCGCCGGAGCCGCAGTCGCGGGAGACCGCCCACACCTCGTAGCCGCCGTCCTCGCCGCGCAGGACGATGATCGCCGCCTCCCGGTTCTGGTACTGGGCGATGTCCACGGCGAGCGGGGTCTGGTCGCCGGCGTTGAGGGCGTCGAGGCAGCGGGCGAGCACGGCCGGCTGAGACAGCTGGGTCCCGTTCGCCGCCATCGAGGCCTCGACGCTCGGCCGGTTGCTGCTGGCGGCCTCCTTGGCGAGCTTCTCGGCGTCGTCGCCGAGGCCCTTCTCCGTGTAGTTGCGACCGCTCGCGAGCACGGGTGCGGACACCGGCGGCAGCGTCACCGGGGCGGCCTGGCCGCCGGAGCCGGCGTCCGAACCGCCGCCGATCGCCGTCCAGACGATGCCACCGAGGCCGACCGCGACGACGACACCGGCGGCGGCCGCGAGCAGCGGGGCGCGCTTGCCGAGGTCGACCTTGCGCAGCCGGGTCACGACGCCGTTCTCGGCGCGGCTGCTGTCGCGGACGTCGCGCCGGCTCGGGCCACCGGCCCGGCCGGGGCGACGCAGACCGGAGACCCGGCTGCCGCCGAGGGCGGGCAACGTGCTCGTCGTCTCGCCCGAGCGCTCGCCACCGGGCGCCGACGGGTTGAGGCCGGACGGGTTGAGGTCGCCGATGGGGCGGATGACCCGGGTGTACCCGCCGGTCTCGTCGCCGTCGTCGGCGCCACCCGCGGCGGGCCCGGTCTCGGGCGCCGCGGCCGGGGCGTCGTCGGGCGCGGCCCGGCGGGCCGTGGAGCCGGCCCGCAGGTCGAAGCTGTCCCAGGTCTCGGTGGCGTCCCAGGTCGGGTCGTGCGCAGGGACCTGCGGGGCGTGCTGGTCGCGGACCGTGCCCTCAGGGGCGGCCGCCGCCGCGGCGACGCCGTCCGGGTCGAGCGGGCTGCGGTCCCAGCCGTTCTGCCGGCCGGTCCACGGCGCCGCGGCCTCGCCCCACTCGGGGGCCGCCGTGACCTGCCAGTGCTGGTCCCACGGGGCGGCCTCGGGGGCGGGCACCGGGGCCCGCGGGA